>JAEEPS010000052.1 GCA_016284875.1 Salinivirgaceae bacterium
TTGGGCAATGGTCGCGATTTTGACATTGTTTTATAAATTCTTAATTATCAGAATTATGGAAAAATTGATTTACATTGTTCTGGCGGCTTCGGTGGTGGCGTTGAGTTTCGCCTACCTGTTCTTCCGTCAGATGATGAAGGAAAGTGAAGGCACCGACCTGATGAAACAGATTGCGGCTCACGTGCGCAAGGGCGCGATGGCCTATCTGAAACAGCAGTACAAGGTGGTGATTATCGTCTTTGTGGTGCTGGCCGCCATTTTCACCGTGATGGCCTTCTTCGGATTGCAGAACAGTTGGGTTCCGTTTGCGTTCCTGACAGGCGGCTTCTTCTCGGGCCTGGCGGGTTTCTTCGGAATGAAGACTGCCACCTACGCTTCGGCACGTACGGCCAATGCGGCTCGGCAGACGCTGAACAGCGGCCTGCAGGTTGCGTTCCGCTCGGGCGCCGTTATGGGCCTGACGGTTGTTGGTCTGGCGCTGCTCGATGTCTCGGTGTGGTTTCTGGTTCTCGACAACTTCATTCCCGCTGAAAATCATTTGATTATAATCACCACAACAATGCTGACCTTTGGTATGGGTGCTTCAACTCAAGCGCTGTTCGCTCGCGTGGGCGGCGGTATCTACACAAAGGCTGCCGATGTGGGTGCCGACCTTGTCGGGAAAACCGAATACAACATTCCTGAAGACGACCCGCGCAACCCTGCCACCATTGCCGACAATGTGGGCGACAACGTGGGTGACGTGGCTGGTATGGGCGCCGACCTGTACGAGTCGTACGCTGGCTCGATTCTGGCCACAATGGCGCTGGGCGCTTCGGCGTTCGCCGCTTCGGCCGCCGACCTGCAACTGAAGGCCGTGCTGGCGCCGTCGATGATTGCGGCTGTGGGCGTGGCTCTTTCGATTCTGGGCATTTTCCTTGTCAAGACCAAGGAAGGCGCAGGAATGAAGCAACTGCTTTCGGCCCTGAGCCGCGGAACAAACACCGCCGCAGTGCTTATCGCGATAGCAACATTCGCCATTCTCTGGGCTCTGGGAATCGAGAACTGGCTTGGCATTTCGTTCTCGGTGGTTGTGGGCCTGCTGGCTGGCGTAATTATCGGTAAATCAACCGAATACTACACTTCGCAAACCTATAAACCGACGCAGAAGGTGGCCGAAAGTTCGCAGACGGGCCCCGCAACGGTTATCATTTCGGGCCTTGGTTTGGGTATGATTTCAACCGCCATTCCTGTTGTGACGGTGGGCGCGGCTATCGTGCTCTCGTATCTGTGCGCCAACGGTTTCCACGTTGAGTTCACGGCCGCCAACCTGTCGATGGGCCTTTACGGAATCGGCATTGCGGCTGTGGGAATGCTCTCGACGCTAGGCATTACGCTGGCCACCGACGCCTACGGCCCGATTGCCGACAACGCTGGCGGTAACGCCGAGATGAGCGGTCTGGAACCCGAAGTGCGCAAACGCACCGACGCTCTCGACGCTCTGGGCAACACCACCGCCGCCACGGGCAAGGGATTCGCCATTGGCTCGGCCGCATTGACGGCTCTGGCTCTGCTGGCTTCGTATGTCGAAGAGATTAAGATGGCGCTTATCCGTATGGGCGAAGCGCTGCCAAACGGCGTTGAAGCCGCAAAGGCCACGCTGGTCGATTTTATGGAAGCCTACAACGTGAACCTTATGAACCCGATTGTGCTGGTGGGCGTTTTCATTGGCGCAATGATGGCGTTCCTGTTCTGCGGCCTGACAATGAACGCCGTGGGACGCGCCGCACAGAAGATGGTTGAAGAAGTTCGCCGTCAGTTCAGTACCATTAAGGGCATTCTGGAAGGCAAAGCCGACCCCGACTACGCACGCTGCGTTGAGATTTCGACCAAAGGCGCACAGCACGAGATGCTGTTCCCGTCGCTGCTGGCAATCATTGTCCCCATTCTGGTTGGCGTGGTTCTTGGCGTGGGCGGCGTGCTTGGCCTGCTCATTGGCGGACTGGGCTGCGGATTTGTTCTGGCCGTGTTTATGGCCAACGCAGGCGGTGCCTGGGACAATGCGAAGAAGTATGTTGAAGAAGGCAACTTCGGCGGCAAGGGCTCTGACTGCCACAAGGCTACCGTGGTTGGCGACACCGTTGGCGACCCGTTCAAAGACACTTCGGGCCCGTCGCTCAACATTCTTATCAAACTGATGAGTATGGTCTCAATCGTGATGGCTGGCCTAACGGCTGCGTTTACGCTGTTTTAACAGTCACTGATTGAATGTAATAATTGAATAACTGAATGCGCGCCAACGGAATCGTCCGCTGGCGCGCATTTTTTTTGAAAAAAGTTTTGCAAATTAAAAACGCGCGTCTATTTTTGCACCCGCAATTGAGGGTCACACCACATTGTTGGAAAATTCCTCTTTAGCTCAGTTGGTTAGAGCACCTGACTGTTAATCAGGGGGTCCTTGGTTCAAGTCCAAGAAGGGGAGCAAGAAAGGTCGACGATGAGTCGACCTTTTTGTTTTTCATATAGTCCGGAAAATAGGCAAATTCGAGTCCTCCGATAATCAGAATATACAATTATCAGTCCATTCTGCGTCTGCTGAAAATCAATTATTTACACAATTACAACTTGCGATTTCCCCAACCACCTGCAACTTGGTTTATAGACGTTTTTTTGCCATTTGAACCCAAAAATCGACAAATTATCGGCTCGTAAACCGTTTATGGATGTGTATCGGCAAAAAACAATTTTTAGTCGAGAGTTGCTTGCCTGTTTTTCAGCAATCTGTACTTTTACATCAGCGTTTTGAAAATACCGGCATTTTGCCGATACTATTTAATAACTCTAAATTTTTATTTTTATGAAAAAGAATTTTTTTAGAACCGCAATCATGAGCCTGGCGCTCGTATTCGGTGTGAACATTGCCAATGCGCAAATGGGCCAAATGCCTTCACCTGACGAAATGGCAAAAATGCAGGCTGACCAGATGAAACAGACTGTTAACCTGACTGATGACCAGTACAACAAAGTGCTTGTTGTTTACAAAGAAGGCAGCGAGAAAATGCAGAAGATGTTCCAAGGCGGTGGCCAACCCGACTTCAGCGAGTTCGGCAAAATGCGCGAGGAGCAGAACAAGAAACTGCAGGAAATCCTCACTCCCGAGCAATACAAAAAATGGGATGAGCACCAGCAGGAAATGCAACGCAACTGGGGCGGTGGCGGCGGCTTCTAATAGTTGATTCACCAATAGAAATCAGGCAGTCGGGGTATTTCGGCTGCCTGTTTTTGTTTGTTTTCGGCATCAGCTTAAAAAGTTTGAATCACATTGTTTGCGGTTGCTGAAAAAGTATAAATTTGTGGATTAATCAAATAATCATCGATGCTTGATTTAAGCAACCATATAAAACAACTTTTGCTGGTTCACGACTGCGTTATTCTGCCGCGTTTTGGCGGGTTTGTGGCTAACTATGCCAGTGCCACTCACGACGAGTCGACACATACTTTCTCACCGCCGTCGAAGCAACTGTTGTTCAACAGCAGTCTTTCGAACAACGATGGCCTGCTTGTGGGTGAAGTGGCGCGTGAGTTGGGCATTTCATACGATGAGGCGGATGAAATGGTTGGTCAATGCATTGATGAGGCATGGATGAAACTTGAAAATGGTGAGTCGCTTGAAATGGACGGATTAGGAATTTTCCGCCTGACTGACGACCAGACCCTCACTTTCACTCCGAAACTTACCGATAACCTGCTTACCGACTCGTGCGGATTGGCATCGTTCCGGTTTCCTCCGCTGAGTTATCAATCTAAACCCGAGCAAGTCATTAACAACGATAATATCCGCAAAATGCCTTCAATCGAACCTAAAAAAGTGTTGCTTTATGCTGCCGCTCTTCTGCCGATTGCCGTTCTGATAGGACTGATTCCGTTCCACAATCGCAACCAGCAGCAGGATGCAGGTGTAATGCCGGTTCCTGTCGCTTTCGAGGACACGGTCACCGCTTCGTCGTCGGTCGATTATGCCATCAATGCCTCGACCAACAAACGCGCGGCGCTTTTCTACAACGAAACACCGACGCAGCCAACTCAGCCGCATGCCGACGCTTCACTCTCGAATGGCACTTATTATATAATTGGTGCCAGTTTCAAGGAGCGGGCTAATGCCGAAAAGCACGCCAAACTCTATGCAAAAGAGGGGTTCAAATCAGAAGTTGTTGAGGCTGGCAGTCTCTATCGGGTGTCGCTTGCTGTTTACACTGATAAGGTGAAGGCTCTGCATGAGCTTCGCCGCATTCGCGCCAACGAGCGCTACAGCAACGCTTGGATTTACACCAAGGCCGATTGATTAACAGAATAATAGATTGATTGAGGTCTCGATGGTTGTCGGGATGGTTTTATTTTGTGTTTAACAGATAGAGCGCACAATTACACGCTACCCACTAAACACTCACCGCGAACCTTTTTACGCCACTTTTATGGTGATGACCGGAATGGGAGAGTGGTTGACGAGCCTCTGCTGGTTTGAGACAGAGAATTGCTGCCAGCCGCTGTCGAGCCGTTCGCTTGTGGCTGCAATAAGGTCGGCATCGTTCTCAATGGCGCAGTCAATCACTGCACGCGCCGTTTTCGATTTCTTCACCTGCAGCGTCTCCTTGCTGTATCTCACATTGTGACGGTCGAGATAGACTGTGACGGCTTTCATGGCGTCGGTCATCTTTTTCTGTGTCGAGAACTTGTTGTCGTTTCTCACATCAACAAGAATCATCTCGGCGTTGAAGTTCTTGGCAATGCTGGCCACAAACGGAATTTTCAGTCGTGTGCGGTCGGAGTTGTCGATGGGCACCACAATGCGGCGCGGCGACTGCGGCACAAAATTGTATTTGATGGTTATCACTGGGCAGATGGCGTGGCTCACAATCCGGAAAGCGTTGCTGCCTTCCCACCGCTCTTTGAAACCCGAGACGCCGTTGGTTCCGCTGATGATCATGAGCGCGTCGCCGTATTTGGCTTGGTTGCACACCTCGGTGAAAACGCGCCCGTCGCGAACGCAGTAGTCAATTTTGCCTTTCATCTTGCCGTTGAAATGGGCAATAATGCGCTTGAAATTGTTGACTGCCGACGATTTCAGCACCTCATCGTAGTCGCTGTAGTTGATGACCGGGTCGTAGTCGGCATTGCGGCGTTTGACGTGAATCATCCTGATGTCGCACTTCATGGCGTTGGCATACAGCACGGCGTGCTCCATAGCGTTTATCGAACTTGGAGAAAAATCAACCGGTACCAGAATGTACTTGTCCATAGCAGTGCGTTTGGCGCGCAATTTATGGCGAATTTCGCTAAATACCATCGCCACAGGCTGCAAAATTATTCGCCACATTGCAGGTGGTTAAACTTTTGCCTTGTACTAAACTTTCAATTTTCTACATTTGCAGTTTCTTAAAAACTGACACATATAAATAATTAAATAGAATTATGGCACAGCAAGAAGACGTTTTCAAGAAAATCGTTGCACACTGCAAGGAGTACGGATTTGTGTTCCCCAGCAGCGAAATCTACGACGGACTTGGAGCCGTTTACGACTACGGTCAGAACGGCATTGAACTGAAAAACAACATCAAACGCTATTGGTGGGATGCAATGGTGAAACTCAACGAGAACATTGTGGGCATCGACTCATCAATCTTTATGCACCCGACCATTTGGAAGGCTTCCGGTCACGTTGATGCCTTCAACGACCCGCTCATCGACAACAAAGATAGCAAGAAACGCTACCGCGCCGACGTGCTGATTGAGGAGCAGATTGCCAAATACGACGAGAAAATTGAAAAAGAGGTGGCTAAAGCCGCCAAAAAATTCGGCGATGCCTTCGACAAGGAGAAATTCCTTGCCACCAGCGTTCACTGCCAGGAGCATCAGGCCAAACGCGACGCTCTGCACGCACGCTACGCCAAGGCAATGAACGACAACAATCTGGAGGAACTTCGCCAGATAATCATCGACGAGGAGATTGCCTGCCCCATCAGCGGCACCAAAAACTGGACCGATGTGCGCCAGTTCAACCTGATGTTCTCAACCGAGATGGGTTCAACCGCTGACGGCTCAATGAAAATCTTCCTGCGTCCCGAAACGGCTCAGGGCATCTTTGTCAACTTCCTGAACGTGCAGAAGACCGGCCGTATGAAGATTCCGTTTGGTATTGCACAGATTGGTAAGGCTTTCCGCAACGAGATTGTGGCCCGTCAGTTCATCTTCCGTATGCGCGAGTTCGAGCAGATGGAGATGCAGTTCTTTGTTCGTCCGGGCGAGGAACTCAAATGGTTTGAGTACTGGAAGAAGGTGCGCCTGAACTGGCACAAGGCTCTGGGTATGGGCGACGAGAACTACCGCTATCACGACCACGACAAACTGGCTCACTACGCCAATGCCGCAACCGACATCGAGTTCCGCATGCCGTTCGGCTTCAAGGAGGTTGAGGGCATTCACTCACGTACCAATTTCGACCTTTCGCAGCACCAGAAATATTCGGGCAAGAAAATACAGTATTTCGACCCCGAACTCAACGAGAACTATGTCCCGTTCGTCATCGAGACATCAATCGGTGTCGACCGTATGTTCCTGAGCATCATGTGCGGTGCATACACTGAGGAGGTGGTTGGCGAGAACGACACCCGCGTGGTTCTGAAACTGCCTGCAGTTTTGGCGCCCGTCAAGGCAGCCATTATGCCGCTTGTGAAGAAAGACGGTCTGCCGGAGAAGGCCCGCGAGATAATCAACACTCTGAAGTACGACTTCAACGTTCAGTACGACGAGAAAGACTCAATCGGCAAGCGCTACCGCCGTCAGGATGCCATTGGCACACCGTTCTGCATCACTGTCGACCATCAGACACTCGAGGACGGCACAGTAACCATCCGCGAGCGCGACACAATGGAGCAGGAGCGTGTTCCGGTTGCTGATTTGTACAGCATTATCAGCAAGAAGACATCGTTCTCTGAACTGTTCAAAAAATTGTAGTCAACACAAAAAAAGCGGCACTTGTCAAATTAAAATGACCGAGTGCCGTTTTTTTAATACATTTACAACCTAACTAAATCGAACTATGCTTATGAAAAAATTAGCACTGATTGCATTGATGCTTATTGGCGGAATCCAGTTCGCACAAGCGCAGACAATGCCATTTGAAATTCCGAAGGGCTACCGCTGGCAGCACCGCATCAAGGGCCCCGAATACAAGCACAGTGAGGTGCTTGAGTTGGCCGTGGATGAGTTCGGAAACTATCTTGTGGCAACTTTCCGTGGTGAGAAATCGTCGTTCGTCTATCTCTACATCTACAACCTTTACACTTGGGACGAGAAGTACAAAGTGAAACTCAACGACAACCGCTGCGAACTCTACAACAGTTTCTTCGACGAGGAAGGCGAGTATTTTTATATCAACACCGATGTGTTCCGCAATAAGTTCAAGAAAATCAACCTTGAAACAAGCGAAATTGAGGATGTTCCGTGCTCGGCCACACCAAAGGGTTGCCGCAAACTCGAGCAGCAATACTATCGTGTCGACGCCTACACCATTGGTGACAACTATTTCATCTTCCGCGATGAGAAACACTTGAACTATATCAAGATTTATGTGAAGAACGAACTTTACATTCCGAAAGATGAGGAGCCAGTTGTTGATCCGGCAAAAGGTGGCTTGATTATGCTCACGCCGCAGGATATTCGTGATTTGGAGGCTGGTCAGGAGATTACAAAAGGTGATATTCCAATTTTCTACGATCCAAAATCGATTGATGCCGACGGCAATGTGATTCCGTATGAGCGCGATGAGTTTTCGACATATAAAATGAGACTTACGCCAAATGATATGGAAAAACTGAAAAAAAAGATTAGTTTTGTATACGATAAACTTGTTGTAAAACTCGATTTGGATGCTTTGGAGGCTGAAGAAGCCCAGCAGAAAAATCAATAAATTATTGATGATGAAGAAGTTTTGCATATTATGTTTGATGATGTTGCTGGGCATGTGCTGCAGTTATGCCCAGTGCGATCAGGCTTTCATCGACAAATGTTCGTCGGGTGGTGGGGCATCAGTCAAGTATGTAAAACATTTCCGTATTCGATTCACTGAGGCAATGAAGGGCAAAAGTATTTCGGAAGGAAAATTCTCAATAATGTTGAGCAAAGGAAGTCATTACCGTTTCTACACTTGCAACGACGAGACAAAACCAGGGCATACTGTGGTTGAGATGTCGAGTGATGGAGTCGGCAAACTTGTCAGCAATGTTAATCCGACAACCGGTGCTGAATATTCTGCATTCGATTTCATCTGCACCAAAACCGGACCATATTATCTGAAAATGTTTTTCAAAGATGGAAAGGAAGGTTGCGGAGTGTGCGTAATGACATTAGTAACAGATTAGAATTTTTATTGGTTTATTAGGTGAGGGCGGCATTTATTGTCGCTCTTTTTTGTTTTATCAAGGTTTGAGGTCTGGTGTTCGGCCCGGTTCTATCCGTCGGTACAAATTTGGCATTTGTAGAGTATTGATGATGTGCCAAAAGAGATCATGCTCATAGATAATCGATTGTGCAGCAAATAGATACAGTGTAATTTAAAGGTCTTTGTAATGCTATTTGCCGTCAGATTCATCCAACGATGTTTTTTGAAATTCAACCACTAAATATTTTTACTACCTTTGTGGCCTAAAACTGTACATAAATTTTGGGGATGGAAAAGAAAAAGGTGTTATTCGTTTCGCAGGAGATAACTCCCTATTTACCAGAGACTGAGATATCAAAAATCAGCCGAGAACTTCCACAAGGAATTCAAGAACGAGGAAAAGAAATCAGGACTTTTATGCCGCGTTACGGCTGCGTCAACGAGCGGCGCAACCAGTTGCATGAGGTGATCAGGCTTACGGGCATGAACCTCATCATCGACGACACCGACCATCCATTGATTATTAAAGTTGCCTCAATCCAGTCGGCAAGAATGCAGATCTACTTCATCGACAATGAAGATTATTTCCAGCGCAAAGCCACTTTGAAGAATCCCGACGGACAGTTTTTTGAGGATAACGATGAGCGTGCCATGTTCTTTGCCCGTGGAGTGCTTGAGACGGTGCAGAAACTTCGTTGGTCGCCCGATGTTATTCACTGCCACGGCTGGTTCACTTCGTTTGTGCCACTTTATGTGAAACGCACTTTCAAGGATAACCCGCTGTTTAGCAACTCGAAGGTTGTAACATCTATCTACGACAACGAATTCGATGCGCCACTGAATCCGCAACTGAAGAAGAAATTGATTTATGACTCGATCTCGGAACGCGATGTAGAGAGTATTTCAGAGCCAAGTTACGAGAATCTGATGCGTTTGGCTATCGATTTTTCGGATGGAGTTATTATTGGCAGCGAAAAGGTGAACGAGAAGGTTGCAGCATACGCCCAGTCAACTGGCAAACCAATGCTCGGTCACCAACCAGCCGACACCTATATGGACGCCTTCAACGAGTTTTACGACAGCCTGCTGTAATTCCCTGCACAAGTTAAGCGCATAGAAACGCAATAATCCATAGGCGACTTCTAATATTAGTAGTCGCTTTTTTGTTTTTTGTCAAATCCTGACCAAAATTTCACAATAATCCGCCCGTAAGGATATAGAATGAGGCATGCCCGGCCCGCTCGTGCCTTCATCTCTCACGCATTATACTTATAACTAATGCCCAGTGCTTAATGCCTAGCAGCGCCTGCCATCTGACCTAAAAATCAAAAAATTTCAAAAAAAATCACTCACCCTATTGCTAATTCAAAAAAGTGTCGTATGTTTGCAGTGTACTAATTAACTAATACACTATTAAACGAATTAAGAAAATGGTAACAATTAACAATTTACAGTTCAGTTACGGAAGTCACGAGGTGTTCAGCAACCTGAACCTGACTTTCGACGAAGGAAAAATCTACGGGCTTTTAGGCATGAACGGCGCAGGAAAATCAACACTTCTCTACCTGATGAGCGGTCTGCTCTTTGCCAAACAAGGTTCAGTGGATTTCAACGGCCACAACATGAGCCGCCGCTCGCCGTCCGCTTTAGCCGATTTGTTTATTGTGCCTGAGGAGTTCGACCTTCCGGCAATGACCTTCGAGCGCTACATCAAACTCAATGCGCCTTTCTATCCCAACTTCAGCCAGGAGACACTCGAGCGCTGCCTTCACGGCTTCGACATGAGCATGGACATGAATCTGGAGCGCCTGTCGATGGGGCAGAAGAAAAAGGCGTTTGTCTGCTTCGCTTTGGCCTGCAACACAGGGCTGCTTCTGATGGACGAGCCAACCAACGGCCTCGACATTCCGTCGAAAAGCCAGTTCCGCAAGGTGGTGGCCGAGTGCATGACCGACAACCGCACCATCATCATCTCAACTCACCAGGTGCGCGATGTTGAGAATCTGATTGACAACATCACCATAGTGGGCAACCGCCAACTGCTGTTCGACATGCCAGTGGCGCAGATTTGCGACCATCTGACATTCGCCGACTGCAAACTGGGCCAGCAGCCCGAAGATGCTATTTACACACAGCCGTCGGCAATGGGCTGTGCTGTGGTTTGCAAGCGTACGGCCGATGATAACGAGACACCTCTCGATATTGAACTTTTATTCAATGCCGTTTTGGCAAACACCGAAAGTGTGAAACAGGCTTTTGCCGTAAAATAAACGGAGGACTTGGTTATGAATAACTGGTTTAATATCAAACGGTTCTGGCTTGTGCTGCAGCATGAGTTCGCCAACGCGAGGATTGAACTTGCAATTTTGGCAACTGTGCTTCTGCTAGGATACGCAATGCCATACGTGAATGAGTACAATAAATGGATACCAGCGGTGTACAGTGTGGGGTTCTTCATATATGAATGGGTCTTGGCGTCGCGAGTGTTTGTCAATATGAGAAGTGGCACGCAGTGCATCAGTTATCTGACAATGCCAGCCTCGAATGCCGAAAAGTTCTATGCGCGGCTGCTGCTCTACTGGCTGTTGCCAATACTGTTGCTTTTGTTGTTGTCGGCACCGATTCTCACACCAGATGCATACAGACATAAAGTGCTGTATAATACGGATTTAGTGCTTTCAATTGGAAACGCCATCTTACAGTTGAATGCTGCGGTGCTTTTTGGCACGCTGTTCCGCAAGCATGGACTGCCGCTGTTGCTTTTGTTTGAAACCGCGCTAATGGTGGCTGCAATTGTCGTAATCATATGCGCCCGCGATGTTATCAACAACATCGATTTCGCTCCCATAGTCTCAATAGTTGATTACGTTGGTACTGATTTGGATAATGATGCCGCTATGGGCCGCCTGAAACTTGTGACCGCTGCGTTTGTCGGTGTTTCGACAGTGGTGAACATTGGCCTAGCGCGGATTCTCTTCTCGCGCAAGCGCCTACGCCGTGCGATGCTAAATACTAATGTTGAATAATAATATTGACTGCCATGAAAGAAGTATTTGATTTAAAACGATTTGCGCTGGTTTTGAAGCGCGAGGCTGCAATTTGGTGGAAACCGCTGCTGCTGGCCTACGTCATAGTCGCATCACTGCTGTATATTGATATAAAACACTGGCGTTCAGTCAGTTCCTTTAGCGAAATAGCATTCTATTCATCAATGGCTGTGTCGGCACTTATACTGGCCTCACGGGTTCTGGCAAACATCTGGACGCGCCGCCGCTCTATAGCCACTCTAACTTTGCCAGCATCGTCCACCGAGAAATTCGCGGCTCGCTATCTGCTTTGGCTACTGATTCCTTTTCTACTGTCGAGTGCTGCACTCCTGATTCACGAAATAATCAATGATGGCGACTACTTTACGTATGGAATTCATTTTAAAAGTTGGGGCTCAACCTATGGTTTGATGGCGATTGGAGCACATCTGCTGATGCTAGGCGGAGCCTTCTTCAACCGCAAATCGCTACTGAAAACGGCAGCCATCGGAATCGCCGGATTTGTTTTAGTGGCTTTAGTAATGGAGAAAGCAGGACTTATGAGTAAGCACGATACAAATTTGGTTGCATTGCTCATAGCCATTGTAATGGTGATTGTGGGTGTGGTGGTTTCGTACCGCAGGTTCAGCCGCCGCACGGTGATGGGGTATAAACGGTGATGAAAAAAATCCTGAAATAATTAGCAAGTACTAACTATAAAAACACTTAAAAATGAAACACTTTCTTTTAATACTGACAACTTTGTTCGTGTTGCCGTTGACAATTATGGCGCAACGAACTATTGAGAATCCTGTAGTCGGCGCCCGCAGCATGGGTACTTGCACAGGCTTGTTTATCGAAAAAATTGAGTTGACAAAAAAAGCAACCAAACTCTTTCTGATTTATTACCACGGCATGAAGGATAATCCGTTCCGTTATGCAGCGGGCACAACACTTCGCTCGGGCGACAAGCAGTGGAAACTGATTTCGGCCAAAGGAATTAAACTCGACGAATGGAATTATCCGAAGGACGATGGCGAGTTTATAACACGTTTCGTGCTCAACTTCCAACCCATTGACAATTCGGTTGAAACAATCGATTTTGTTGAAGCCGACGACCTGAACTCGTTCATTCTTTACGACATAGCCCTTACCGATAAGGCGGCCGAAGAAATCAAGCGCAGAATCAGCGTTCCCGACGGGGTGAAAGACTATGCCAAAAACATAAAAGACAACGGCCAGAGTCTCGACAAAAACGAGTTTTCGATGGAGCCGGCAACCATAAAAGGCAAGATTTACGGTTTCGACAAAAGAACATTCGGCGACAGAATGGGAGATGTAACTGTGTACATATACAATCCGTTTATGGCTGACCAATTGTCGTATTCGGCACCAATCAACCCCGACAATACTTACGAGCTTAAAGTGCCGATGACCACTAAAAATCAGATTGTTTATTTGTCAATAAACCCTATTGTCAGCAACAATGTTCTGCTCACCGCTGGAAAAACAGTGGTGGTGAATTACGATTTTTACGAAGTTTACAAACCATGGGAATTGCCCGACAATCGGCTGATTCCATATTTTTCGGGTGAGAATGTCGACCTCAACTATGCGCTGACCAAAAGTGTGGTTAACGATTTTTTCAGGACTGTAAGCGATGATGAAATAGTTGATTTCTCTATGTCCGAATACAAGGATTTCATAATAAAGAACTACAATATTTTCAAGAAAAATATTGACACTCTGAGTGTTACAAAACGTAGCAAAGAGTTACTTGACATTGATTTGAAATCGGAAATGGCGTATCTGCTTTCGATGGGGCAACATTTTATTGAAAGTGCAAACGCCCGCCGTAGCGGCAACAAAGAACCAAATCCAAATTTCAAGCGGCCTGAAATGGGCAAGGACTATTTGGATTATCCCAAAATACTTGGCCTTGACGATATTAATATGTTCTACGCGAACATGTTCAGTTACAATATCACAGGTTGGCGTATGTGCTTACAACAAGTTTTTAATAAGAATCTTTCTTGGGAAGAATATAATAACCTGGTGAATCTGACGTGGAAAGAATTGGAATCTTACACCGATATTCCTGAAAATGAGAAGCCAGTTCATGCATCGCTTGTGGAAAAGTTGGAGAAATCCGAAACCCGCACCGACGATGAAAAGGCCTTCTTCAAAAAGTACTACTCGGTTGTCGACAAACACATGATGGATATCCAATGGGGAACTGAAGATGCGAATGCTTGTACGAATGAAGTATTCGGCGCGGGTGGCAGTTTTTTCAAGGATTTCATAAAACTGCAAGAGTATTGTAGGTCGCTTGAAAGTATGATAGTTGTACCCGATTCACTTGTGGCTGAAATAGAGAAGATGCGTTTCCCGTTCTATGCCGAATACGTCAAGGCTCAAAATGCCGCCATCACCGCCAAAATTGAAGCAGAAAAAGCGCGCGGCGGCTATTTCATTCATCAGGCAGGCGAAAGTGAAGGCGATTCTCTATTTGTCGATTTGCTGAAGGATTTCAAGGGCAAGGTTGTGCTCATCGATTTTTGGAACACATGGTGCGGTCCGTGCCGTCAAGCCATGAAACAAATGGAGCCTATGGAGAAGGAGTTCGAAGGCAAGGATGTTGTGTTCCTGTATCTTGCCGATGAATCGTCGCCGTTGGAAGAGTACAACAACCTAATTGTTTCGATAAAAGGCCACCACTACCGCCTGACGGCAAAACAATCGTCGTCGCTGAAAAACAAATGGAAATTCTCGGGAATCCCGTCGTACGTCATTGTTGGCCGCGACGGAATGGTGAAGGATTTTCACACAGGCTTCCACGGCGTTGATTATTACAAGACAAAACTTAATGAGGAATTGGGAAAGTAGAAATATTCTAAACAGCGAATCGCTAAATTTTAAACTTGTTAAACCCGTTAAACTTTTAAACTAAACAGTAAACCTTTCACCAATCAAAACAACTAACCAATAAAATAATGAAATTATGGATTTTAAAGAGAGTAAACCGATATATATGCAGATTGTGGACCGCATCTGCAACGAGATTCTGACAGGAGTCTACGATGAAGGCGGGCGCGTGCCGTCGGTGCGCGAGTATGCCGCCAATGTTGAGGTGAATGCCAACACCGTTGTGCGCTCGTTCGACTTCCTGCAATCGGCCAACATAATCTTCAACCGCCGAGGCATTGGCTATTTTGTTGCCGACGGAGCGCGGAAGCAGATTGTGGCCATGCGCCGCGAGGTGTTTATGAACGAGTCACTGCCCGAGTTTTTCAACGAGATTGATGTGCTCGGCATCAGCATCGACGAGGTGGCGGAGTTGTACAAGAAAAGAGTAAAGAGTAGTGAGTAAAGTAGAGACGCGCTGTGGCACGTCTTTACAGAATAAAAAGGCATAAGGTAAAAGATGTTAGCGGCAAACTGCTGCCCAACAACTAACTCAAACGTAATAACCATAATAATGGTCGGCAAGCGACCGACCGCCAGGAGCTGTCTGATGTCTGAAACCAAGTGCCTGAAAATGAATCAACATAATGTTTATAGTCGCAACAAAACAATGTTTGATTAACGAGAGGCCGCTGCTGCCACAGCGGTGGCGGCCTTTTAAATGTGAAATTCAATTAAACAATTAATAAATAAGTGAGTATGAAAAAGTTAGTTTTAGCAATGATGGCGGCCGTGATGCTGGCATCGTGCAGCAATAGTGAAATTCCAAAAGATTGGGTTGGAAGTTATTTTTCCGCCGATGGCAGTTGGCAGTGCAGTCTGTTTGAAGATGTGGCACTCTACCAGAACGATGTGTGGCAGTATCAGTCAGTTACGAAGGCCGATACAACTCTTCACGTGACAATCACCAATGGCGAAAAGACGGTGAACCTCGATTTTGTAGGACGGTTTATTGCTTTCAAAAATACGGTATCGGAAAACGGACGTGTTGTATGGACTTCTCGCGAAAAACCGCAGTTGGTAGATGCCAAATACTCCGTTGATGGAAAATTGTTGGGCCACGTCTGCCATAATTTCGTTGGCCAAGCCTTATCGTTGGCTCCCCATTTAGATTCGATATGCGGAATTGAACCGCCAAAGCACGTCGAGCCAGAAATCGAGATTCCTGACGGAACAATTGGCGAGGCGGTGGTGCGGCTATACGTGCACAACAGTTTCCGCGGTCCAAATTCGTTATTTCATTTCGGCGAGTTCCGCAGCGATGAATGCCATATTGTTTTTGACAACCGCCTCGAAATGTCGAAACGCAAGATGAAATTTGTAGGAAAAGACCTGCACGGGAAGTTGTTCGAGGTTAAAATTCCTGTCGATGGAGTTGCCGATTTCCATTTTGAGCGCGAAAATAGTGAGTCGGGTTATGATGGTGTGACAAAATTCTATTTCGGTGGTGCAATTGACTATATGGTGAAACAGGGCGATACGGTGCTTGTCGTTGCCGAACACCAAAAACAATCGTCGTTAAATGGCGGGAACCTATATCGCGGGTTGAGTCCGTATGGGCAAGTCCTTGTAACGCCAAGAACCGATTCGCTGAAAACCGAGGATGATTATTGGAATATGGCACAATCGTTTACCGATAGTGTTATGAGTAAGTTCGCAAATGTCGATTGTGCTGCGTTCAGCCTCTATAAAGCGCAACTGCGCAACCAGATGGCATATTACACTGGCAGGGTGATGATGACGTTTTTTATCCATCGGAAATTGCAGAATGGTGAAGCCGTGTCCGACGAGTTCTTGAATAAACTGAAGTCGCAATGCCCGATTGACGACACCTCGATTTTGAGAACAGCGGCATCAGTTGGGTATGCTATAGACTACATCAACTTTTTCTCAGGAAAGGCGAAATATGAGCCAAGCGGAGCCACATCGTTCGACGTCAAATTGCCTGAAGATGCCATAAAACTTGGTTTCAGCCCGAAAGTTGCCGACTTGCTTGCCACACGCGCACTTTTGCAGAAGATGAGGTTCAGCCGCAATGGTTTCAGAGGCGGCCTGATGACTGACGACGAGTTCTATAGCCAATTGGCGAAAATCATGTCGCCCGACTATCGCAATTGCTTGGAAACCAGATATAAGGATTTTGCCGAGGTTCGCAGTTATGTGAGCCGCGCCAAAAACGAGCGCAACCTGACCGACGAAGATTTTGAAAATTTCAAAAACCTGACTGACACAACAATGTCCCTCATTCTGCGCGACATTCAGGCTGGCCGTACCAAAATCGATGTGCAACCGCCGTTTTATGAGTATTTCTACGATGTTAGTCCCTTTTTAGCACCCAATATATCTTTCTTTCCATACGCATATCTTATTGATAAAGATAATAATAACGCTGTGGTCGACTCGGCATATTCATCGGCGGGCTATTTTATATTCGACAATCTGACGCCAGGCAAAAAATATGCAGTTGCATATTGTGGCGACACGGCTCAGTTCCGTCCCTCCGACGAAAATTATGTTGGATTCAGTTACAAACCTGGGCATAGCGGAAAGGCAAGCAAATTGGTAATGCAGTATTGAGTGGTTAAACACGAAGTGCGAGATGTAATTTGCTCGTATTCAGAAAAATAGATTTGTTTGGTTTATGATAAGGCCGTTGCCGCTCTGTGTGGCGATGGCCTTTAGTATTCTTTTAGAAAGAAAGCAAAGAAGAACGTCTTACAACAGGCTGTTATTCAGCAGATTCAGGCTTTTCAGTTTTTCGAAGAGGCTCACCGGAATCATGGCGTTCTCAATTACTGCCAACTGGTTCGGGTTGTGCAAATCAGTCCCGATGAAATCCACCAGGCCATTGTCGATGAGCGCCATGGCTGCTTTGTTCACGCTGGGCGAGTATGCCCCAATGACTGACAGAATGTTGAGTTGGAAGAGTATTCCGCGGTCGTGGAACTCTTGCATCAGGCGGGTTGCGCCATGCCAGTAGGTATAGCGCTCGGGGTGCGCCAGCACGGGTTTGTAGCCGTTAATTTGCATTTCAAAAACCGTCTCGTCGAAGTTGCGGTGCTGGTTGGTGAACGAGCACTCAAAGAGCAGCATCTTGTTTCCGAAAGTGAGCATTGGTTTCGAACCGAGGTCGTGCATGAAATCGTAGTCGATGTAATATTCGGCGGCAACCTCAAGGCTGATTTCGGGTTCCTGGCGGGCAATGCCTTCGTTCAGTATCTCCAGCGAGCGTGTAACACCATCGGCGGTGTTGTTGTAGAACCCAGTCATGAAATGGGGCGTGATAATCAGTTTCTTATACCCCATACGGCCAAGTCCGGCAATCAGATTCAGGCTGTCTTTGGCCGATGGCGAACCATCATCAACTCCCGGAATCAGGTGTGAGTGCATATCGCACTTCAAACCCAATTCGCGCAGAGGCACGAGTGGCTCCTTTTTCTTGCCGAAAAGTCCGAAGAATGCCATATCAACTGATTTTTAATGCAAATATGGCGAAATAAAAGAGCAATAGCAAAATAAGTTGTAATAATCGACCAATAGAGTCGTAAAAACTTTTGTGGGCCAGTATTTTGGTCGCTAACTGATAATCCCGTTCAGCCCGATGGCCACAAGGTCTGGTTCAAAAAGAATGCTCACTCTTTTGTGGTCGATGAGTTCCGCATCGCCGCCCGTAACAACAACCTGCAGCCCCTCATAAAGATGTCTGTATCGGCTGATGTAGCCTTCAATCTCGAATTTTATACCATTTAAAATACCGAATTGCAGAGCCTCCTCGGTGCTTTTCCCCGTTAGTTCGGCATTTGCGGGCAGTTCAACCAGTGGCAGGCACCCAGTGAATTGGTTCAGGGCGCGGGCACGCATTGTTGCGCCTGGCGATATGATACCACCGTGATAAACTCCATGATTATCAATAAAATCGATGGTGATGGCTGTGCCCATGTCAATTATCAGCACATTGGTTTCGGGCAGCAGCGAATGGGCGCCAACGGCAGCGGCTATGCGGTCGCGGCCAAGCGTTTCAGGAGTTTTGTAATCGATGGATATCGGCAGTTTGGTTTGCGCATCGAGTCGCACGTGGCTGATGTGTTGCAATTCCTGTGGAAGCACAAATTCTGCCCGTCGCGTTGATGTGCTTATTATCTTGCTGACATTGTGCTGCTTGGCCAAACCGATAAGCCGCTCATTGCTTATCTCCGAACCCGATTCGTGCGCCACAATTGCGTTGTTTTCAAACACATACGCCTTGCAGCGGCTGTTTCCCTCATCAATAATAAGATTGCTCATCTTCTTTGTTCAGAGACTCCATGAGTCTGTTGAAGAAAAATATCTTAAGAATCAGGCCGCGTTTCTCGGTGTAGGAGAGTTTCACGGCGTAAACGCACTTATCGTTGCCTATAGTCCATTGGCGTTCAAGGTCTTTCTCGGCAAACGAGTTTAAGTCGGCGTCATCCCATTCACCCTTGCGGTCGTCGTCGTAGCCGTAGACGTTGTAGAGCGAGTTGATGAGCGATTTCACCTTCGAACTGGTCACATACCGCGGATTGGCTGGCATAGTGACATTGATATGGTTGCTGCCGTTTATATTGTTTTTGTCGTTGAACAGACGGAACACCACCTTCTCAAACATTCCCAGTTCGACAAGCGGGAATTCCTTTTCGAATTCAACCATGAAAACGCCTTCAATATCCTTGCTCTGAATCTCGCAATAGTCGTTGTCAGCAAAGAATTTTGTCAAGTCGAACGATAGAAGTTCGAGAATGTTTTTCGGCTTGTTTGTTGCATCTAATATTGACATATCGCATTAGTTTTTAGAGTGTTCCTATTCTTTTGTCAACTCATGGAAGACATCTTCAATCGTTTTTTGCCGGGCCTGCATCGACAAGACTGTCAGTCCGTGCTGTACGGCAAAATTAAAAATCTCCTGCCGCAGGTCGTTGTCCGATTCCGACTCAACAATATACGTTCGGTCTCCCGATTTGTTTACCGATACAATGTTAACAATTTGCCGCAACATTTCTTCATCAATGTCGATATTAAATTCAACTTCCACTTGTTGACGCTTTGAATCAGCAAGTTGCTGAATGTGTGCGGCGTCGCCGTCGGCCACAATTCGACCATGATTCAGTATCACAATCTGATGGCAGATGGCTTGAACCTCCTGCATTATGTGGGTTGAGAGCACTATTGTCTTCTCGCGGCCGAGTTCAAGAATCAGATTGCGGATTTCAACAATCTGGTTGGGGTCGAGGCCAGTGGTGGGCTCATCGAGAATGAGCACCTGCGGATTGTGGATTATGGCCTGAGCCAGCCCCACACGCTGCTTGTAGCCTTTCGATAGTTCGCCAATTTTCTTCCTGCATTCGGGTGTAAGCCCTGTGCGCTCAATCACATCGGCAACAACCTGACTCACATTGCCAAGATGGTAGATGTTGGCCACATGCTCCAGATATTCACGCACATACATGTCCATGTAGAGCGGATTGTTCTCGGGCAGATAGCCAATCATCTGGCGCACGGCCATGGGGTTTTCAGCAACATCGATGCCATTCACCAAAACCTGCCCCGCCGTCGGCGACACAAGTCCCGTGATGGTCTTCATCAGTGTTGATTTTCCCGCTCCGTTCGGTCCCAGAAAACCCACAATTGTCCCGCTGCCCACCGAGAACGACACATCGTCGAGGGCTTTCTGCTCTCCATAGCACTTTGTCAGATTTTTAATCTCGATGGACATGGCAGGAACTGAATGATTGATTTATTGACTAACTGAATAATTGAAGGTTTTGATGTCGGAAAAACAACCTATTCATGCATTCAGTTAATCTGTTAATCAGTTATTAAATCAGTGTTTTACTGGAATTTTGTCGATGCGGCGTTGGTGGCGTCCACCTTCGAATCCTGTGCTCAGAAACGTGTCAACAACCTGCTTTGCCAAATCAACCGAAATGAATCGTGCCGGAATGGCGCAGATGTTGGCGTTGTTGTGCTGGCGTGCAAGCGCGGCAATCTCGGTGTTCCAGCACAAAGCCGAGCGGATGCCCTGGTGCTTGTTGGCTGTGATGTTGATGCCGTTGCCGCTTCCGCAGAGCGTGATGCCCAAATCAAACTTGCCGGCCTCAACAGCCTCAGCAAGCGGGTGGGCAACATCGGGATAATCCATGCTCTCGGGCGAGTTGGTGCCGAAGTCGGTTACCGTGTGTCCTTTCGATTTAAGATATTCAACCAGAATCTGTTTGGTCTCAAAACCAGCGTGGTCGCTGCCTATTGCTAAATTCATAATCTTTAATGTTTAAAATTTCGGTCAAAAATACCAAACCATTATAATATGGCAAATAAAAAACACACCATATATAAAAGAAGTGACGGTGGCCATGAGCCGTTTCCCATCGCCACTTTAACCAAATAACTGATAAAAGATAAAAAAAGAGACCGCCATCGTTTGCGTTTGATTTTTTTTGTATTTTGCCGACCGTTTTGTATGCCTCTTTTGAGGCATTCGGAGAAATGGCCGAGTGGTCGAAGGCGCACGCCTGGAAAGTGTGTATACCATGTGAAATGGTATCGTGGGTTCGAATCCCCCTTTCTCCGCCAAAAATGAAATAAAGAGTTGATTTTTATTAACATAACAAGTAAACAAAACTGTAATAACAAAAAAAAGAAAGATTATGAAAAAGTTACTCACATTGTTTGTTGTGACTATGATGCTGGGAGTAGCATCAATCAATTGCGTTAACGCGCAAGACGAAGAGTCGGCTGCAACAACCGACACTACTGCTGTTGAACAGGCTGCTCCTGCAGCCGAAGAGGTTGCTGAAGATGCCATTGAGGGCACCAGCGCACACCAGGCCATCAAACAGAAATTCATCGAGGGTGGTGTAGGCTTTATGTCGGCCGTTATCCTCTGCTTGATTCTCGGTTTGGCCATCTGCGTTGAGCGTATTCTGTTCCTCAACCTCTCATCAACCAACACCAAGAAACTGCTGGCTAAAATTGAGGACGCTCTTAACGAGCAAGGCGTAGAGGCAGCCAAAGAGGTTTGCCGCAACAGCCGCGGTCCTGTAGCAAGCATCTTCTATCAGGGTCTCGACCGCTACGACGCTGGTCTTGACATGGTTGAGAAAGCCGTTATCTCTTACGGTGGTGTTCAAACAGGTTTGCTCGAGAAGAACCTTTCATGGATTGCCTTGTTCATCGCTTTGGCTCCTATGTTGGGATTCTTGGGAACAGTTATTGGTATGGTGCAGGCCTTCGACTCAATCAAGGTTGCAGGTGACATTAGCCCGGCATTGGTTGCAGGTGGTATTTCAGTCGCACTTATCACAACAATGGCTGGTCTTATCGTAGCTATGATTCTTCAAGTGTTCTATAACTACTTCGTATCAAAAATCGACAGCATTGTCAACGATATGGAAGACGCATCTATCACTCTGACTGATATGCTTTATAAGTACAACTTGAAAAACAAATAAAAAATGAATTCAGTAACATCTAAAATAATCGCCATTGTCTCCGGCATTATGCTGGCTGTGAGCGCAGTTTCGGGTATTCTC
Organism: Salinivirgaceae bacterium; assembly: GCA_016284875.1. Taxonomy (GTDB): domain Bacteria; phylum Bacteroidota; class Bacteroidia; order Bacteroidales; family SZUA-534; genus RUG13583. The sequence continues at coordinate 21,954 of JAEEPS010000052.1, forward strand.
ACGTTTGCAACGGGCGAATACATCGACTGGCTGCTGATATGGACATACATTCTTGTATTCGGCGCATTCTTTGTTATCATTGTGATGTCGCTGATTGGAATGCTCTCGTCGAAGAAAAGCGCTCTCACACTTCTGGGTGTGCTTGCTTTGGCTGCAGTGATCATTTTCGGCGCCCACGCTTTTGCTTCAGACACACTTCCGACATTCTTCGGAGTTGAGGATTACAATCTGACACTTTCTGTTGCAAAATGGGTTGACACATCATTATATGTAACTTATCTTTTGTTTGGCTTGGCAATCGCCGGTTTAGGCTTTACTGCAGTCCGCGCTGCCGTTGAATAAGAGAGTTAAATAATAAATTATGGCACGTAAAACACCAGATATTCCTTCTGCATCGTTGGCCGACACAGCGTTTATGATGTTGATATTCTTCCTTGTATCAACAACCATGGACACCGACGCGGGCATATCGCGTATGCTTCCGCCTCCGGTTCCAAAAGAGGAGATCAACGATGACCAGAAGATTAAGGAAAGAAACGTTCTTATTGTTCTTATCAACAAGAACGACCAGTTGATGGTTGAAGGCGAGCCGATGCACATCAGCGAGTTGAAGAAGAAGGCTAAAGAGTTCATCGAGAACCCTGCTGATGATCCGGAACTGCCGGAAAAGACCGTCAAAGAGATTCCGTTCTTCGGCAACTATCCGGTTTCGAAGCAGGTTATCTCACTTCAGAACGACCGTGGTACATCGTACGGACTTTATGTTCAGGTTCAGGACGAACTGGCCGCTGCCTACAACGAGTTGAGAAACGAGTTGTCACAAAAGAAGTGGGGCAAACGCTACGACGACTTGGATAAGGAACAACAGGACGCCATCAAGAAAATCTATCCGCAGAGTATTTCTGAGGCAGAACCTAAAAACTATGGAGGGAAAAAATAATGGGAAAATTTAGAGAAGGCGGCAAAAAAGAAGTGCCGGCAATTTCAACATCATCGCTTCCTGACGTGGTTTACATGTTGCTGTTCTTCTTCATGGTTTCGACCACAATGAAAGAGGTTGACCTGAAAGTCAATATGAGTGTTCCTGCAGCCAGCGAGATCAAGAAACTTGAGAAAAAATCGTTGGTAAGTTACATTTACATTGGCAAGCCGAAGGAAAAATTTGCAAAAGCGTATGGTACAGAACCACGTATCCAACTGAACGACCAATTTGCAGATGTTAAAGACGTTGGCGACTACATTGAGTCGGAGCGTCAGCAGAAAGACGAGAAAGAGATTCCGCTTATGACAACATCTCTCAAAGTTGACGAGGATACGAAAATGGGTATTGTTACCGACGTTAAGCAGGAATTGAGAAAAATGAGCGCATTGAAAATCAACTATTCGACTAAAAAGAAAGTTAGAAACAATTGATTTAGATGAACTTATAAATTCAAAAAGGATGGTTGCTTGATTGTGACCATCCTTTTTTTGTTCATTCTACCGATTGAATGGAATATCAAATAACTATTAGTTTTAATCCGTGAGCATTTTTTATATTTGCCGTATGCCAACAAAAGTGGTCATATTGTTTTGCCTTGCGTTGCTGCTCACGGGTTGCATGAACTTCGAAGAACCGGAGTTTGTGAGGATC
>JAEEPS010000053.1 GCA_016284875.1 Salinivirgaceae bacterium
TCGGTATGCACAACATAATTCACCTTTGACAACAGTCGCTTTGCATCCCACTGAATGGCAAGCGGATTGTTAACTTGCTCCACCAATGTCTGATAGCTTTTGACTATATATAGTTGAAAGACAGGGCTTATCCACATTCCAAAATTGAAAGCTATGTCTTTGTGGGCAAAAGTGCCGCCGCCGTAACGCCCCGATTTAACACGAATGCCAATGGCGTTGGTGGATTCAATCCATTTCTTTGGTGACATAGTGAACCGCATTATAACCCGCTTCGGATTTAAACCTACCGAATTTGGTGGGTTTAAAATCGGTGGCTCTCCCACGTGCCGAGATATTCCAACGTGTTGATGGACTACGAATGTAGTGGCGAGAATGAAAATGCTACCACTTCTTTTTTTGCCTAATTTCACATACGAAAAACGGGGACTCTCGTCCCCGTCTATTATCTTTCAGACCTGCGGCCTTTGGCGGATGCGGCAATGCCACGTCTCTACATCCTGATTTCTAAATCCTAACTAACATATCACCGACCCGTTCTTGAAATCCTTCTCGCACGGAATCATCGACAGAGCGCCGTCGAAGTTTTCGGCCATCAGAATCATTCCGTGGCTCTCGATGCCCATCAGTTTGCGCGGGGCAAGGTTGGCCAGAATGGTGACGCGTTTGCCGATAAGTTCTTCGGCGGTGAAGTGCTTTGCCACGCCCGACACAACAGTGCGCTTGTCGATTCCTGTGTCGACCAGCAGTTTCATTAGTTTGTCGGATTTTGGCACGCGCTCCGCCTCAAGGATTGTGGCTGTGCGGATGTCCATTTTGCTGAAGTCGTCGTAGGTGATGAGCGGCTTCATTGGGGCGGCGGGGGCGTTGGCCAGTTCGGCTGCCTCGTTCGCCTTCTTGATGTCTTCCAAGCGCTTGATTTGAGCGTCAATCGGCTCATCTTCAATCTTCTCGAACAGCAGGAACGGCTCGCCAATTTGGTGCCCGTCCTCAATCAGATTTGGCGCACCCAGATGCTCCCAGTTCAGTTGCGGAATGTTGAGCAACTTGCGCATTTTCTCAGCGCTGAACGGCATAAACGGGTCGCACGCAACCGACAGATTTGCAACAATCTGCAGGCAGATGTTCATTATGGTGCGCACGCGGTCGGGGTCGGTTTTTACAACCTTCCACGGCTCGGTCTCGGCCAGATATTTGTTACCCAGACGGGCAATGTCCATTACCAGTTTCAGGGCTTCGCGGAAGCGGAACTGCTCAATGGCCTCCTCAATGCGGGCCTTGCTTGCGGCCAGTTCGGCGAGCGTATCGCGGTCGTAATCAGTGAGTTCGGCAGCAACGGGCGCCTTTCCGCCGTAGTATTTCTGCGTAAGCACAATGGTGCGGTTCACAAAGTTGCCCAGAATGGCCACCAACTCGTTGTTGTTGCGGGCTTGGAAGTCCTTCCAGGTGAAATCGTTGTCCTTTGTCTCAGGTGCGTTGGCGGTGAGCACGTAGCGCAGAACGTCCTGTTTTCCAGGGAAATCCACCAAGTACTCGTTCAGCCAAACGGCCCAGTTCTTCGAAGTCGAAATCTTGTCGCCCTCAAGGTTCAGGAACTCGTTGGCGGGCACGTTGTCGGGCAGAATGTAGCCGCCGTGCGCCTTCAGCATTGATGGGAAGATGATGCAGTGGAACACAATGTTGTCCTTGCCGATGAAGTGGATGAGCCGCGTGTCGCTGTCCTTCCACCATTTCTCCCAGTTGCCCCAGCGTTCGGGTTGGCTGTCGCAAAGTTCCTTGGTGTTTGATATATAGCCAATTGGCGCGTCGAACCAGACGTAGAGCACCTTGCCCTTCACGCCCTCGATTGGCACGGGAATGCCCCATTCAAGGTCGCGCGTCATTGCCCGCGACTGCAAATCCATATCCAGCCACGACTTGCACTGTCCGTACACGTTGGTTTTCCACTCCTTGTGGCCCTCGATAATCCATTTTTTGAGCCACTCCTGATAGTTGCCCAGCGGCAGATACCAGTTTTTGGTGGGGCGCTTCACAAGGCCGTGCCCAGGGTGGTTCTTGTTGGTTGGGTTGATGAGTTCGTCGGGCGAAAGAGTTGCGCCGCACTTCTCGCATTGGTCGCCGTAAGCGCCCGTGAAATGGCAGCGCGGGCACTCGCCCACAATGTTGCGGTCGGTCAGGAACTCGCCCGTCTGCTCGTCGCAGAACTGCTCCTCGGTCTTCTCCTCAAGCAGGCCGTCGTCGTAGAGTTTGCGGAAGAAATCGGCGGCAAACTTATGGTGGATGGCCGATGTGGTGCGGCTGTAAACGTCGAACGAGATGCCGAACTCCTCAAACGATTTTTTAATCAGATTGTGGTAGCGGTCCACCACCTCCTGCACCGTGATGCCCTCTTTCTGCGCGCGGATGGTAACGGGCACGCCGTGCTCGTCGCTTCCGCCGATGAACATAACGTCGCGCCCGCGAGCCCGCAGGTAGCGTGCGTAGATGTCGGCCGGCACATAAACCCCGGCCAAATGTCCGATGTGCACCGGCCCGTTGGCGTAAGGCAGAGCCGATGTGATTGTGTATCTTTTATATTCAGTCATAACCTTGAAATTTTGGTGCGAAAATAATGTTTCTTTTTGGTTTTGAAGGTTGAGAAGGTTGAGAAAGTTGAGTGGGGGCAATATGCTGTGTGGCGCACAAACAAATTGAGTTGGCAACAAATCGTTACCAACTCAATTATTTTGAAAAGTCTTTTTCTGTCAAAATTATTGCCGCACAGTTGCTGTTGATAATATCTCACTAATTGTCTGTAACTTATTTATATCAAAACTGACACGGAAAAACAAAACGTAATAATTGTCTTTTTTAATGAAATAGCGACCTTCTGCCATTGAATCGGCATTTGTTGAATAATACAACAATCCTACTTCCGACTCATCCTTGTAGATTCGCTCAAGATGGTCATATATTTTCGCAATACTATCAGTCTTAATATATGAAGCGGAAGTATTCGGAACCAAAAATGGCTCTTTATATACGCTGTCAACATTGTAAATAGTATCTACAGCATAATACGCACTATTGTATTCTATATCAACATTTTCAGAACACAGGAAAAAGGTAACATCACAGTCTCCGTAAAATTTGGATACGGAAAAACCTTCGGTAACCAATATTGTACCTTTATCAAATATATCAACGGTGTAATCCTGCCAAGGGATAATGCAAACAAAAGGTTCTATTCCTTCTTCGTCTTCAATTTTGTAGTAGTCGAGAAGAACCGATACCGAACCAGTGTCAGGTATGGTAAAACTACCTTTCACCATAGTGTAAACAGGATACAACGCTGTTTTTCCGCTATAAAGAATGGCTTTATAAGAATGCTCGCCAGGTGACAGGTTTAGATAAACTTTTGTGTCGGTCAACCCTTCATAATTAGCAAACACGCCGATGTAAAAACTATCTATTCGATTGCCCGGCCACACACCAACCTGAACACTATCGACAAATATATTGAACGTGGGATTAGCGGCGTTGGTTAAATCAGAAATGTTTGAATCGAAGATGCAATTGTATTGTTCTTTCGGTTCTTCTGGTACAACGGGTTCATTGTCATCTTTTTTGCAACCGGCAAACGCAGCAATAAGCAATAGTGCGATTAAAGATTTGTGTTTCATAATAGTATTTGAATTAACAAACACAAATATACGTGAAATTTTAGTGCGAAAACAATGTTTTTTACCTACTTAATGGGCGAAACATAAAAACTCACTCCGTCCTGTACTCATTCGGAGTCAGTCCCGTCTGGCTCTTGAAGAATTTCGAGAAAAACGACTGGTTGGGGAAATTGAGTTCAATGGATATCTCCTTGACAGTCATATCGGAATATTTGAGCATTGATTTGGCCGACATAATCACAAAACCGTCAATCCACTTTGGGGCCGAGCGGCCGCTAACCTCACGCACAATTTTCGACAGATATTTGGGCGTAACGCACAGTTTATCAGCATAAAAGCCAACCATTCGCTCGCTGTTGTGATTGTCTTTCACGAGTTTGATAAACGCCTCAAACATTCGGCGGTGGCGCGAGTTGTCGGGGGCGGCCACGGTTCTGGTATGCTCATCGCGCAGATAATCATCGAAATAACTGGCAAACTGATAGAAAACCGACGACATTATGGCGCTCACGCTCTCGCGGACATATTTTGCCGTTGAGTTGGTGATTTTGTAGATTAGGTCGATGTAGTCCGACAGCAAACGTAACTCACTGTCTTTTATTTTGATACACGGATTCTGCATCAGTGCCATCGCTTCCGAGAAGAGCGAGTTGAAATCGACGCTCGCATTCGAGATGTAATCGACCGAAACGGCTATGAACGTGAAACTTGCGTTGCTCAGAGCCTGCTCCCAATCGGGCGATGTGATGCGGACAATGTTGCCTGGCGTGATTACCATCAGCATGCCTTTGCTGAGCGTGTACTCGTTCATATTCAGCATACACGAGATGCTGCCGCTGCTGCAAAACACTGCCATATAGCAATTTATACGGAACGGATGGCCGAACATCGAAACATTGTTCAGGTTCCGCTGCCGCGAAACGACAAAATCGTCGCCAATTGAAATATTGGTGCCCGAGGTGAGCATGCTGGTGATGACTGACGGCGTAATGTGAGTTTCCTTATTCTTCATACTTATTATGTATCACTCGTTTTGTCTTTTTTTTCGACAAATAAAACACAAATATTTCATATTTTAATTTCTTAAGCCGTTTTTTTCGACCTTTTGACCAATTCTTACTACAAATACGTAACCACTATCCGAATTGGCCACCATATTTTTGCAGCAAATAAGAACGAGATATGAATATAAGAGTTAAAATTTTGACACCGCTTGTGCTGATTTGCCTGACAAACATTGCTTTAGGCCAATCGGCACTTACTCTTCAAGAGTGCCGCGACATGGCAATAAAAAACAACCAGCAATCGAAAATCGCACGCGAGAAATTGAGCGCCGCCGAGTACGACAAGAAAGCGGCTTTTGCCAACTATCTGCCAAAAGTTTCTGCCACAGGCGCTTATCTACACAACAGTGAGAACATATCGCTGCTGAGCGACGACCAGTCGGCTGCGCTGACCAACCTTGGCGGAACGGCCGCTACCTCTGTGGCCAACTACGTGCAAGGGCTGATGACCGACCCGACATTCCTGCAAATCCTGCAAAACAGTCAGGCTTCGCAATACCTGATGCAGCGGCTTCAGCAAACCGACATTGCCACAGCCCTCAACGAGATTGGCTCTAATCTTGCCAACGAGTTCGAAATGGACATTGCCAACGTGTATGTGGGCGCGCTGACCATTGAGGAACCGCTCTACGCTGGTGGCAAAATCCGCGCATATAATAAGGTGACGGCCTACGCCAAAGAGTTAGCCGAAACGCAGATGAGCGGCGAGGACCAGAAGGTGATTGTGAGCGTTGACGAGGCCTACTGGCAGATTGTGTCGATAGCCAACAAGTTGAAACTCACCGAGAAATATGTAGAGTTGCTTCGCAAGTTGAACACCGATGTTGAGAAGATGCGCGGTGAAGGTCTTGCTACCCAAGCCGACCAATTCTCTGTAAAGGTGAAACTTAACGATGCCGAGATGAAACTGCTGAAAGCCCGCAACGGCTTGGCTCTCTCGAAGATGCTGCTCTGCCAACTCTGCGGAATGGACCTCCACACCGACATTATTCTGGCCGACGAAACCAATGAGAATCTGACAGTTCCAGCCGATACGGTTATCTACACGCAAGAGGAAATCGACGAGAACCGCGTTGAACTGAAAAGCCTGAAGTTGGCCACCGAAATGTATAACCAAAAGGTGTCGATTGTCAGGGCCGACTACTTGCCAACCGTCGCATTGCTAGGCAGTTACACGCTAACCAACCCGTCGGCGCAGAACGGTTTTCAGAACAAGTTCGGCGATATGCTGAGCGTGGGCGTTGTGGCGCGGATTCCGCTCTTCCACTTCGGCGAGGGAATGAACAAGGTGAACAAAGCCAAGGCCGAGGCTCGAATCGCTCAATACCAATTGGACGAGGCCCGCAACAAGATAACGCTGCAAGTTACTCAGTATGAGCAACGTATCAAGGAGGCCGACTCGCGGCTCGAACTTGCCAGCGGCAATATGGAAAACGCCGAGGAGAACCTGCGGATGGCGAATATCGGTTTCAAAGAGGGCTATCTGGCCTCGACCAGCGTGCTTGAGGCGCAAACAGCCTGGCTGCAAGCCCACTCCGAGGAAATCGACGCCAAAATCGACAAAATTATGGCTCTGGTTTATCTGCGACAAGCGACAGGACAATTAAAATAGTGAGGATTTAGGAATTGTAGGGACGTCACATTGTGGCGTCCAAATCAAAAATCAAAAATCGAAAATTCAATAAATCAACAAAATAATTACAGTTATGGCAATCAATCAACAAGAAAAAAACATTTTTCTATCGCTGGCCGCGCTGGGCTCGGTCATTGTGATAGTGTGCGTTATCGGCATTGTGATTTTCCACCAGAAAGAGACGGAATTCATTCAGGGACAGGCCGAAGTGAACGAGTACCGCGTGTCGAGCAAGGTGCCTGGCCGAATTCTTGAAATTCGCGTACGCGAAGGCCAGCACGTGAAGGCTGGCGACACGCTGGCAATTCTTGAGGCTCCTGATATTCGGGCAAAACTTGCTCAGGCAAAGGCAGTTAAGACCGCCGCCTCGGCTCAGAACGCCAAAGCGCAGAAGGGCGCTCGCCAAGAAGAGATTCAAGGCGCTTACGAACTTTGGCAAAAGGCCAAGGCTGGACTGGAGATTATGGAGAAATCGTACAAACGTGTGGAAAACCTTTATAATGAAGGTGTTGTGAGCGAGCAAAAACGCGACGAGACCAAGGCTCAGTACGATGCCGCCGTGGCCACCGAGAAGGCCGCTCACGCCCAATACACAATGGCGCAGAACGGCGCCGAGAGCGAGACCAAGGCTATGGCAGCCGCGCAAGTGCGTCAGGCTGAGGGAGTTGTGGCCGAGGTGAACGCCTATATCGACGAGACAATCCTCACCGCCTCTATCGACGGCGAGGTGAGCGAGATTTTCCCAATGACTGGCGAACTCGTTGGCACAGGCGCGCCAATTATGAACATTGCCGTTATCGACGACCTCTGGGCAACCTTCAACGTGCGCGAGGACCTGCTCCGCGACCTTAAGATGGATGCCGAAATCACAGGCTACGTTCCCGCTCTCGACCGCAACATTACGCTGAAAATCAATTATATGAAAGATATTGGCTCGTACGCCACCTGGAAGGCCACCAAAGCCACAGGCCAGTACGACCTCAAAACATTCGAAGTCCGCGCCGTGCCCACCGAGAAAGTCGAAGGCCTGCGCCCAGGAATGTCGGTGCTGATTGAGAAATAGTTACAAGGTGTAAGGGAAAAGGGACAAGGCAAAAGTTAAAAAGGCATAAGGCAAAAGTGGTGTTGGGTATTAGGCATTAGGCACTAGGCATTAGTTAATTACGAATTACGAATTTTGAATTACGAATTTTCAACCTGTTAAACCTATTCAACTTTAAACCTCTTAACTTCTCAACCTTCTAAACCTCTCAACATTAAAGAAATGGGCTCAAAAAAGAGAATACGATTACTTCTGTTGTTGCGGCGCGAGATGAGGCGGTTGGCTTCGCGGCCGATATACCTGATGAGTATGGTCGGTGCGCCGCTTATCTGCTTCATTTTCTTCACTTCGCTGATGCGCGACGGTCTGCCGCAAGACATTCCCGTGGCCGCCGTCGATGCCGACAACACCGCCACCTCGCGGTCGATTCTGCGCAACCTCGACGCCTTTCAACAGACCGAGATAGTGCACCAATACTCGAACTTCGCCGAGGCGCGAAAGGCAATGCAGGAAGGCAAAATCTACGGATTCTTCTACATTCCCGAGGGCACCACACGCAAGGCCAACCGCAGCGAGCAGCCACGCATATCGTTCTACACTAACGCCTCGTACCTGATTCCCGCGTCGCTGGTCTATCGCGATATGAAGATGATGGCCGAACTGGCTGCAGGTGCCGCTGGACGCACCTCGCTACTCGCCCGCGGCTACACCGACGACCAGGCGATGGCCTTTCTGCAACCAATCAAAATCGACACCCACGCAATCAGCAATCCGTGGCTTAACTACTCTGTCTATCTGAGCAATACACTGCTTCCTGCCGTGTTGATGCTGATGATTTTCCTTGTGACCATTTTCGCGGTTCAAACCGAACTGAAAGACGGCACTGGCCGCCAATGGATTGAACTCGCGGGCGGCCGCACCTGGCTTGCGCTCTTTGGCAAACTGCTGCCGCACACCGTCATTTTCACAATGATGATAGTCTTCGCGCAGATTTACCTCTATAAAATACTCGACTTCCCGCTCAACGGCGCAATGTGGCATATGCTGTTGTTGGGGCTGATGTTTGTGTTGGCCTCGCAGAATCTGGCGCTGTTCATTTGCGGACTGATACCGTCGCTGCGGTGGTCGCTGAGTCTGGCCACGCTGTGGGGCGTGCTGTCGTTCCCAATCTGCGGCTTCTCGTTCCCCGTGATGGCAATGCCGCCAGCCATTCAGAGCCTTTCGGCGATGTTCCCGCTGCGATACTATTTTCTGATATACGTCGACCAGGCACTCAACGGATGGTCGCTGCAATATTCCGCGCAATACTATGCCATATTGCTGATATTCATTTTGTTGCCGTTGACCGATATGCACCGAATCAAACACTCGATGCTGAATTACGAATATCTTCCATAAACCACTGGCTATGAGTTTCATAAAGAATGTCATAAATGTTTGGAACGCCGAAACCCGCAAGTTTATCGTCGATGATGGCGTGCTGGTTTTCTTCCTGATAGTGCCGTTCCTCTACCCTCTTCTTTATATGTATCTATATAGTAACGAGGTGGTTAGAGAGGTGCCCGTGGTGGTTGTCGACGACAGTCATTCGGCCTTGAGCCGCGAGTTTGTCCGCAAGGTCGATGCCACGCCCGATGTTCAGATTATCGACCACTGCGGCGACATTGAGACGGCCAAGTTGCAGATTAAGAACCACAACGCCTACGGAGTTATCTGGATTCCAGCAAGTTTCACCAAAGACATTGCCGAAGGGCGGCAGACAATGGTGAACATTTATGCCGATATGAGCGGCCTGCTCTACTACAAATCGCTGCTGAGTTCGTGCACCGAGGTCTCGCTCAGTATGAACAAGGATATCAAGGCCGTGCGGCTCTCGGGCCTGAGCGACCGCGAGAAGGAAGTGTCGGTGCAACCCATTGAGTATGACTATGTTCCGATGTTCAACTCGCAGAACGGCTTTGCCACATTCATTCTGCCCGCCGTGCTGGTGCTGGTGCTTCAGCAGACTCTGGTTCTGGGCATTACAATGATGGCTGGCACCGAGCGTGAGCGCCGCCGCCGCAAAAACCTGCGCCTGACCGAGGAGTACGGCAGCCCAATCGATGTGCTCACAGGCAAAGGCCTGGCCTACTTCATTTTCTATTGCCTGATTTCGTTCTACGTCTTGTGCATTGTGCCGAAATTGTTCGGATTCAATCAGTTGTGGAACTTCTTCGACCTGGCAATATTCACCATTCCGTTCCTTCTGGCTTCGGTTTTCTTCGCCATAAGCATATCGTGCTTTGTCCGCGACCGCGAATCGTGCTTCCTGCTGTTTGTCTTCATATCGGTGCCGCTACTGTTCATTTCGGGCATATCGTGGCCAGGCTGCAGCATTCCAACGTTCTGGAAATATGTGTCTTACATTTTCCCCTCAACGTTCGGCATTAACGGCTTTGTTCGGATGACAAACTCTGGCGCCCTGCTGCCCGACGTCAAAACCGAGTACATTGCCCTCTGGGTGCAGGCTGGCGTCTATTTTATGACCGCGCTGCTGCTCTACATTAAACTCTACCGCTCCGAATCAACCCCCGAAACCGAGGAGGAGATTGCGCTGGACTTGGATGTGGAGAAGGAGGAATAGCAATTGAAAACATAGGGATTGATTGCGGCCAATCAATCAGTTGAATAATCGGCGAACCGGTTGTCTGGTTCGCTGTGTTGTTTCATATTGCCTCCATGTCTAAAACCATCGACCTAAAAATCTAACACCCAAATAAATTTTTATCTTTGCCACTTAAAATAACGTTTTTGCAATGGCAATATCTATCTCAAAACGACTTCAAAGGAATATAATCATTTGGTCGATAGTGGTGTTTCCAGTTGTGCTGGCAGCAGTGATTTTCTACAACATCTGGCAAGGGAATTTAGGCAAGATGCCTTCGTTTGAGGAACTTGAAAACCCAAAGAGCAATCTGGCTTCGGAAATCTACTCGGAAGACGGCGAACTTCTTGGCACATACTATATTGACAACCGCTCACACGGCACCTACAACGAGTTGTCGCCATATTTGGTCGATGCCCTGGTTTCGACCGAGGACCAGCGCTACTACAAGCATTCGGGCATTGATTTTCCTGGACTTGTGCGCGTTCTTTTCAAGACGATTGTTTCGGGCAACAAGAGTTCGGGCGGCGGCAGCACCATCACCCAGCAGTTGGCCAAGATGCTTTTCCCGCGCGACGAGGATTTGTCGACCGCACTGAAAATGGCCAACCGCAAATTCCGCGAGTGGGTTATCGCCATCAAACTTGAGCGCAGTTACACCAAGGAGGAGATAATTGCAATGTATCTTAACCAGTTCGATTTTATGTATCAGGCAGTTGGCATAAAATCGGCGGCAAAAACATATTTCAACACCACACCGCAGGATTTGCGCATTGAGGAGGCAGCCATGCTTGTGGGCATGTGCAAGAACCCGTCGCTTTTCAATCCGCTGCGCCGCCCCGAGCAGACCAAGCAGCGCCGCAATGTGGTGCTTTTCCAGATGCTGAAAAACGACAAACTCTCGCGCGCCGAATACGACTCGCTGAAACAGTTGCCTCTGGAACTCGACTATCACAAGGTTGACCACAAACTTGGCTCTGCAACCTATTTCCGCGAATTCCTCCGCATGGAGATGAACGCCAAGAAACCCGAGCGCAAGAACTATTCTGACAAATCGCAATACATTGAAGACTCGACAGAATGGGAGACAAACCCCTTGCGCGGCTGGTGCAACCGCAACCTCAAACCCGACGGAACGCCATACAATATTTATAAAGATGGCCTAAAAATCTACACCACCCTCAACTCAAAAATGCAGAACCACGCCGAGGAAGCCATGCGCGACTATCTGAAAAACACACTTCAGAAGCAATTCGACTTGCTGAAAAAGGGACAGGAGAACGCACCTTTCTCAACCAAGTTGACGCCAGAGCAGGTGAATCAGATTATGACCAACTCAATGAAATGGAGCGAGCGCTACCGCGTGTTGAGCAAGGTGAAGAAGATGAACTACGACGATATTGTGAAGAACTTCAACACCCCGACCGAGATGAAGGTCTTCTCGTGGCACGGCGATGTTGACACGGTGATGACGCCAATGGACTCGATGCGCTACTACAAGCATTTTCTGCAGTCGGGCATGATGTCGATGGACCCGCACACGGGCTACGTGAAGGCATACGTGGGCGGTATCGACTACAACCACTTCCAGTATGACCATGTGGTGAAAGCCAAAAGGCAGGTGGGCTCAACCTTCAAGCCGTTCCTCTACACGCTGGCCATGATGGACGGCTTCACGCCCTGCGACCGCATTCTGAACGTGCCATATACCGTTACCGACCCCACAACGGGCAAGACATGGACTCCGAATCCTGACAGCCCCAGCCGTATCGACGGTTACATGATTACGATGCAATATGCCCTTGCGCTGTCGCTGAACAATGTTGCGGCATGGCTGATGAACCGTTTCAATCCGAAAGCCGTGATACAGTTGGTTCGCAATATGGGCATCAAGAGTTATATTCCCGAATACCCGTCAATTTGTTTAGGTTCGGCCGATCTTACTCTGTATGAAATGGTTGGCGCCTACAGTTGCTTTGCCAACAAGGGCGTTTACACTCATCCGATTTTTGTGACACGAATCGAGGACAAAAACGGCAACGTACTGGCCAATTTCCAACCCGTGAAGCATGAGGCCATCAGCGAGCGCTCAGCCTACCTGATGCTCACAATGCTGCAGGGCGTTGTCCGCAATGGCACCGGCTCACGCATTTGGAGCGACAAATATCCGTGGCAAATAAAGGCACAGGTGGGTGCCAAAACAGGAACCACCAACGAGAACTCCGACGGCTGGTTCATAGGTGTGACGCCTAATCTGGTGACTGGCGTCTGGACAGGAGCCGAGGACCGCAGCGTCCATTTCGACCAGATGACCTACGGACAGGGCGCTTACATGGCTCTGCCAATTTGGGCTGGATATATGCGGAAGGTTTATGACGATAACAGGCTGCCTTATTACGAGACCGACAGGTTTGACAAGCCCGCCGACTGGGACGAAGTGTACGACTGCCCCAACTATGAGAAACCTGGCAGCAGCGATTCAGAAAACGAGAATCTGGAGGAGGACGAATTCTATTTCTAACTGATAATCAAACTGCTACCCCAATCCTAAAAAGCACGGAGAATGAAAAAGGGATTAATCATAATTGCGATAGTGGCGGTGGCGGCAGCAATGGTCGGCTCATATATCTATTTCAAGCATCAACAGAACAATGCGGGGTCGGCTATTGATGCGGTGCCAGTGAACACTGCGGCCATCATCGAGTTCCGCGACATTCCAGGACTGCTTAAGAAAACACAGGCCAGCAAGGTTTTTGCCGACATCAGTCAAATTGGCCGCGCCGATGATTTTGCAGAGAATCTGTCGGCCATCGACTCGCTGCTGAAGAACGATGCCGAATTTGCCGAAATGTTCCGCGGACTGCCGCTTGTGGTATCGTTCCACAACACCAACATGTCGAACTATGAGCCGCTGGCAGTGATGGCCTTCAGTTCGAACCTGCACGGCAAACGCGCCCTTGAGGCCATCGTCCGCCGCCTTGAACCGCTTGGCCAATTCAGCAACACAAAATACAACGATGCCAAAATCAGCAAGTTTGAGCATCAGAATGGCAAAACTCATATTTACATGACGTTCCATCAGGGTTATCTGATTGCATCGACCAACGAGATGCTGCTCCAGGAGTCGGTGCGGCAGACCGAAAGCGGCTACGGAATGAACCAGAATCCGCCGTTTGTAAAGGTCCGCCAGTGGTCGGGCAAGAACGTCGACGCAAATGTCTATCTACAGTTTAAATTTCTCAATCCGTTCATTCAGAAGCAGTTCGTTAACAATCTGTTCAGCGATATGGCCATTCAGTCGCTTTCCGACTGGGGCGGTTTCGACCTCTCGCTGAAAAACGACATCTGGATGGTGAACGGCTTCACGCTTCAGAATGCGGTCAAAAATCAATGGTCGCAACTGTTCGACGGACAAGAGGCCGTGTCGTCGGACCTGATAAAGAAGGTTCCGATGGATGTCAACGGATTTACCTGGCTGGGAATCAGTAACTTTCAAAAATATCAGCGGTCGCTGGAGTCGTACATGGAGAGTGTGGGACAACTGAACCGACATCAGACCAACCAAAACTCTGTGAAAGAGAAGTTTGGCAATCTGATGCTGAACCAGATGACCGATAATTTCAGCCACGGCATAATGCTGATTGCCATGCCCGACGGCTCGTCGGTCTGCGCCATCGAGACCAAAGGCAGTTACGAGGCGGGCCATCTGCTCGACTATTTTGTGAAAGGTCGGGCGGAAAGTCCTAATGTTCAAGTGTTTAAAATCGACAACGACACTCGGTTCGACATCTATGAGATGCCTCTGACACAAGTGCCTGCACGCATTTTCGGCCCGTGGTTCAGCCATTGCAAGGCGCAGTTTGTCTGCCAAATCGACAACGCGCTCGTCTTTGGCGACACGTATGCGGTGCTGTCGCGCTTTCTGTACGACAATGTGCTTCACAAAAAACTGCAGTATGACCCTGATTTCGACCAGTTCAGCAACTACATAACCAACAAGTCGAACTTCTGCTCGTTTGTGTCGCTGAACGGTGCCGAAACGCTCTTGAGCCGCATTCTGTCGAGCGAGAATATCACCTGCTACCATAACAATCAGACCGATTTCAGCAATTTCTACGGACTGATTTGGCAGTTCTCGTCGGAGAACGGGTTCTTATATCACAACACCTTCCTACGCCATCAGCCAACGCAGTCAAACTCAGCCTCAACGCTGTGGGAGACGCACCTCGACACACTGGCCGCCTTCAAGCCCGTGCTGGTTGAGAACCACAACACTGGCGAGAAGGAAATCTTTATTCAGGACCTGCGAAACAACATCTACCTAATCAACGCCGCTGGCCGCATCCTGTGGAAGAAACAAATCGACGAGCCGATAATTGGCGGTGTGCAACAAGTTGATTACTATCGAAATGGCAAATTGCAGATGTTCTTCAACACGGCTTCGAAGATGTATCTGGTTGACCGCAACGGCAACCCCGTTGAGCGCTACCCGATTGCGCTACCATCGCCCACTCACCTGCCCGTTTCGGTGTTCGATTACACAAAAACCAAAAATTACCGCCTGTTTGTGGAGTGCGCCAATGCCGACATCCACGTCTATTCAATCGACGGCAAGACGCTGCCCGACTTCTCGCTCCAGCGCGCCAACCATGTGCCCACAGCGCCCGCGCAGCACTTTATCAATGGCGGCAAAGACTACATCTCGATAACCGATGCGGAGCGCGTCTGCCTCATCGACCGCCGCGGCAACATGCGAGTTGATTACAGCGAGCGCATCAATCCGTCGGCCAACAACAACCTGACGCTCATCGGGCAGGGCAAATCTGACCCGTCGCTGGTGCTAACATCGGCCGACGGCACACTCTGCTTCCTCCATTTCGACGGAACGGTCACCCAACGCAAGGTGGGCGATTTCTCACCGAAGCATTTCTTTGATATTGAGGATATTTGCGGCGATGCCAACCCCGAACTCATCTTTGCCGACAGCAACATGCTTACGGTTTTCACTTTTGAAGGCGAAAAGATTTTTGAACGGAAATTCGGCGAGCCGATAACCCAACGGCCCGCATATTACAGATTCTCAAGCACTCAAACGGCCATTGGAATCACCGAAACCGAATCGGCCAACATCTACCTGATTGACGCCAAAGGACAGTCGCTGCCAGGCTTCCCGCTGCGCGGGAAAACGCGGTTCAGCATTGGTGTGATGCAGGCTGGGCAGCCGTACTACAACCTGATTGTTGGCGGCAACGACCAGTATCTGTTTAACTATAAGATTAACAAATGAATACCGCCGCAACTCTCTTTCTGATATTTGCCGTGGCCTCAACGCTCGATGTGGTGTCGATGGGGCTGACAGCCGCCTTTCTCGACAAACGGTGGTCGGTAGGCGCGGTTCTGCTGAGGTTTGCAGTGTCGGCGGCATTTGTGATGCTGCTTGCCGCTGGAGGGCTTGCTTTGGGATATCTGGGCACTGCCTGGCTCGACGGCACAACAGCCACTTGGTTTGCCGCCAGCCTGATGTTTCTGCTTGCCGTGAAATTGGTTTACGACGGACTCAAAACCTCGCAAATGCGGCGTAGCATCAATCCGACAGTCGTTAGCGGATTGGTGGCCTTATCGGTTCTGACTGGCCTCAACGCATTCATCTACTCGATAGGCTTCGGACTGCTAAATGTCAGTTGTTCAAAGGTTTGGTACTATGCGCCGCTGTTTTTTGCAGCATTGCTAATCACCAGCATTGCAGGACGCAAGCAGACACGGCTGCACCACATCTACAACGGCTGGATTCAGGCCGCTTTGGCGCTATTTAGTTCAATACTAATCATCTACAACAATCAGATATGATAATAACTGCACTGATACTGTTTTTTGCACTGATATACCTTTTTGTATTTCTGGGAGTTACGATTTTCAGATTCAAGTTGCGCCGAATGCAGCGCCGCGCCGAAAAAAATGCCGATGAAGGTCGCACTCAATACGCCGACGGAGAGATATTCTACTCCAAAAAGGGCGGCAGAAAGAAACATTTCCGCCAGAGCGATGGCGAATATATTGATTATGAGGAGATAGGGTGATTCAAAAAAAGTTTGTGAGGTTATCGATTTTATCTATATTTGCGAGCCTAAAACGATGCCCGGATGGCGGAATCGGTAGACGCGCTGGTCTCAAACACCAGTAGGTTCACCCCTGTGCCGGTTCGACCCCGGCTCCGGGTACACAAAAACCCTTCTGACAAATAGTTGGAAGGGTTTTGTTATATTTGCCAACAAACCGCCAAAAATGGTGGTGGTTATTTTTAGATTTGCACTATGCCGCAAGAGAGTCATCCATATTCGTTAAATCGCGACGAGCATCTGAAAAGAAGCAAGTTGATTAGTGCTCTGTTTGTGCAAAACCGCGATGTGCGGGCCAACCCAATCAAAGCGCTGTACGCCACAGAACCATCCGATGCATTCTCTTTTCAAGTGGGATTCTCGGCTCCTAAAAAAATCCACCACTTTGCCGTCGACCGCAACCGCAACAAACGCCTCATGCGCGAGGCTTTCCGCCTCAACCGCAGCCTGCTGACCGACGCTTTGGCCGATTGCCCCGTAAAACTGACGTTCATGCTGATAGCGCAAAACTCATCAGAAATGACCTTTGCCGAAGTTGAAGGCCGTGTGAAACAGATTCTTACGCGGCTGGCAGAAAAGGTTAAAAAGGAAGTTGGCTGAATTTCGAATTGATTTTTATCCCTAACCAAACGAACCCAAATTTATCCAAAAAAATAGCGATGTCGCTTACGCGAAGATGTTATCTCACAGAGACACAGAGGGCACAGAGATTTTGATGGTTTCGCTTCGCGAAAAATTTGTAGAAAATTTGATTTTATCCCTAACCAAACTAACCCGAATTTAACCTAAAAACGATTTTGGGTTGTTTTGGATAAGTTTGGTTAGGAACTGATTTTGAACAATATTATTATAGATTTTATTAAAATTTCTGCCCGTTAGGGCATGCAACAAAAAAACGAAGGGGCGATTTTCATCGCCCCTAAACGTTTTGTCTCTAACCGATTTTATCCGATTCAGACTGAATCAATCGTTTATCATCACGCGTTTGGCGGTGTTGCCTGTTTTGACAATGTAAACGCCTGCACGGTTGATGCGGATTTCGGTAGAGACGTCACAATGTGGCGTTTCAACAATCAGGCGGCCCATGGCATCGTAAACGTAGATGTCGTTCTCGGCGTTCTCAACCACGATGGTGTTGCCGTAGGCGTATATGTTGACGACTGCTGCCTCGTCATCGCTGATGGCGGTGTCGTCTGCCTCAACAGTAACATCAAAGGTTGCGGTGAGGGTTACCTCATCAATCTTGAGTGTTGCAGTAAGTTTCTGCGTGCCAACTTTTTCGGCATCGAAGCCGCTAACCATATCGGCCTTCAACTCAACAACCTGGGTTGTGCCGTCGCTGTAGGTGACGGTGAGTTTGCCGCCAGCAACATCCAACTGCTCGCCCTTCTTGTAAACGACCTTGGTTGGAGCGCTCAAAACAACCGACTTGGCCACAACCTCGATAACTTCAGCCTCTTTCACCTCAACCTCGAATGTTGTTGTGTAAGGCACGCCGTCAATCTCAAAGGCAACCGTAACGGTCTGAACGCCAACGCTGTCAGGGTTGAAGCCCTTCACCATTTCAGGAGTGATAACAACCTCAGCTGTGGTGCTGTCGCTGGTGGCGATGATGATTTTGCCGCCATCGAGTTTCAGGCTGTCGCCAACGGTGTAATCCAACTGGCTGATAACAACCTCAGCTTCAATCTTCTGTGCAACAAGTTGCGGAACCTCAATGGTGGTGCGGCTCAACTCAACCTTGCAAACCGAGCAGTAAACCACTGAATCGTAAGAGCCTGCGGCCTCGTATGTTGCAGCCACGACATTCTCAATGACAATGCTGTCGGCTTTGTGGCCTTTTGCCTCAATAACAACTGTCTTACGGCTCAACTCTGCTTTGCAGACTGTGCAGTAAACAACTGAGTCAACCGAGCCAACCTCAGTGCAAGTTGCTTCTTTCAGGTTTTCGGCAACAGCCTCTCCTGCAGTGTGAGGAATAACAGGAATCTCAACTGTCTTGCGGCTCAACTCTTTTTTGCAGACTGTGCAGTAAACAACCGAGTCAACCGAGCCAGCCTCAGTGCAAGTTGCGGCTTTCAAGTTCTCGGCAACTGCCTCGCCAGCGGTGTGGCCGGTAGCCTTAATTTCAACCGTCTTGCGGCTGATTTCAGTGTTGCAAACTGAGCAGTAAACAACCGAGTCAACAGAACCAGCCTCAGTGCAGGTGGCGGCCTTCAAGTTCTCAGCAACTACTGCGGCTGCGGTATGGCCGGTAGCCTTAATCTCAACAGTCTTGCGGCTCAATTCCTCTTTGCAAACTGAGCAGTAAACAACTGAATCCTGCGAACCAGCAACTGTGCAAGTTGCGGCTACAATATGCTCATAGGCAACGCTATCGGTATGGCCTGTGGCAGGAACAGCATCGATTTGCTCAACATGGTTGCAGCGTGAGCAGGTGAGTTCTTTGTAACCTCCCTCGGTGCAAGTGGCGGCAACAATCACAGTGTCGTAAGCGTGGCCAAGAGCAGGTATGCTGTCTCCATACAAGTAAATCTGACCGCAAAGTTTGCAACTATGGTTGCCCTCATATCCCTTGTGGGTGCAAGTCGGTGCGAGAGTGTACAGCATTTCGTTGCCCTCATTGTGCGGGCACGGCAGACGCTTGATGTTGACATCAACGCTCTCAACCTCGTAGTTGCCATTGTCGGCGCCGGTGTAGTTGGCGGTGGCGGTGTTGTCACCCTCGACAAGTGCCTTAAACTCGGCCCACTGCCAGTTCTCAGGCAGAGCCACAAGTTGGGTGTTGATATAGCGTGTCTCAATATTTGCCTCTGGCTTGTTGGGAGCCTCGGGTGCTTTGGTAATGGTGAGCGCGCCATCAACAATCACAAACTCAACATTGTCAAAGTTTTCGTTTGTGTTGCTGAAATCGACAGCCGAAATCTCCATCGGGTAAGTGCCCACGGTGGTGCCGGCAGCAGCAGCAGTGCCGCTGAAAGTGAAATCGCTTTCGGTGTAAAGTTCAGTATTGATTGCTACAGCGTAACCGCTAACACTCTGTTCATTAGTGTTATATACAACTGTATTGCTATTTTCGGTGATTGTTACAACAACATCAGTCATAGGTTCGATAACCAGTTTGCCATCGGTAACATTGAACTTGACGTTGCTGAAGTTTGCGCTGGTGTTGCTGAACATCTGCTCAGTCCAACCGAAAGCATACTCACCGACGTTAGTGCCGTTGACGCTTGCCGCGTTGCCCGATTCAGCAACATTCTCCTCCACATTATAAAGGGCATTGTTAGCCGCAAACACTGTGCGGGCTGCGTCAGCCGAATATGACTGTTCGATGCCGTTGTATGTTACGGTCTTGTCGGCAAGTGTTACAGTTACAACAACTTCGTCGGTAACGGGCGAAATTTTGGCACTGCACGTTCCTGTTGTTGTGAGCAGTGAGTAGTTGTCCTTGTCGGCACCGCCGCTGATTGCTATGTTGCTGAAATTCACGGCAACTGCATTGGCTGCGTTTTTATCGGCAAAAGCGTAATCGAAGCTGAACTCAAGAGCGTCACCGCTCACGCGGTCGTCGCTGAACGAGCCGCCTGTGGCGTTGGTTGTGCCATCGTAGGTTTTATCGCTGGCAGCAAAATTGCTTGGGTTCAGACCTTTTGCGGTAATGTTGGCATTGGCAGTGACCGAAGTGCTGCTCAAAGCGTAGTTGGCCGATGATGTTCCGCCAATGGTTATTCCGCTGAAAGTTACCACTTTACCTATACCAACGTTCTTATTGTTGAACTCTGCGTTGGCGTAACTGATTGTTACATTATCGCCCGAAATAATGTCGGCTGTCGACAACGAGCCTTCGGCATCGATTGAACTGTCATATTCACGGCTTTCGGCTGTTGCGGTAACCGTGATGGTTTTCGGTGAAATATTGAACGCCTTAGTTTTATCCTCAGGCAGTTTGTAGTTGGTGTTGCTCAAACTTTCTGCAGTGGCAGTGTATGAGCCGGCATTGGTTTGTGCGCCGCTGACGGTTACTTCGCAAGCATCGTTTCCAACCATTCCTGTTGCAGTAACTGACGGAGCTTGGGTTGTTCTATTGTAAGTGAACTGGGCGTTGCTCCAAACAAGATTGATTTCTTTTGGTGTAATTTCAAACTGACCACTCAATACATCATTTTCATCAGCATTGTTTGTCCACGAAATGGTTGCTGTGCCGACATTGCGGTTATTGGTATATGAAGGTGAAATTGTAGCGTCCAGAGTGAATGTCTTGCCTAAAATAGTGGTGTTGACTGCCACTCCCGAAAGCCCGTTTTCCAATGTATAGGCTGAACCTTTGTAAACATAACTTTCACTCAAATTGCTTATGCTGCACAGACTTAAACGGTTGGTTATAAATGTTCCGTTGCCAGCAAGGTTATTGCCCGCAATTGTACCATAGCAAACTATTGTGCCATTGTTGGTGATTACCGCATTACCAGTTGTGGTAAGCGACGTTCCTGCGGGTACGCTAAGTGTTTTTCCTGCGGCAACTTCGTAATTGGTAGCCAAAAACATATCGCCAACCACAGTGTATGTATCGCCTTCTTCCTCAATATAGCCCGATACAAAATTATGGGTATTATCAAGCACAGGATATCCATCGGAATACAAATTTTGATGCCATGCATTATTGTTGTTGGTGTTGAGCAGATAGCCGATTTTGCCGCTTGCAAACTCTTCGGCTGTGGCCGATATTGTCTTACCAGCCACGTCGGCGGTTGTTTGTCCCGTTGTTGCATTGCCAACACCATACTGTACCACGTTGCGGTCGTCTTTGGCGCAGCCTGACAAATAGTAGCAGTTGGTTTGTGTGCCACCACTACCGCAAATGCCGCCGACAAAGTAACTACCCGAAACCTTTCCTGTGTTGTGGCAGTTGGTTTGAGTGCCACCACTACTGCAAATGCCGCCGACATAGTGAAAACCCGTAATCGTTCCTGTGTTGTAGCAGTTGGTTATGGTTGTACTTGAAGAACCAAATCCGCAAATGCCGCCGCCATAGTTGGTATCCCCCCAAACCGTTCCTGTGTTGTAGCAGTTGGTTATGGTTGTACTTGAAGAACCATATCCGCAAATGCCGCCGACATAGTAACGCCCTTTTAAATAAGAATCAATAACTCCAACGTTCTTTATCTCCGCTCCATTGGCATAGCCTATCAGACCCACATTGATTCCTCCATCGGGGTAGTTGCTGTTGGCTGTGTTATTAAAATACAAGCCGCTAATGGTGTGGCCGTTGCCGTCGAATGTGCCTTTGTAGTTTTTGCTGTATGTTCCAATCGGTGTCCAATTGTAAGTTGGTGTGCCGTTGAGAGTGCCATCGGCGTTAAGCACGTTTTCGTTCACCACAATGTCGGCTGTCAGGACGGCATTTATAGTTGCGTTGCCATTGTTCACTTCGTTGGCAATCCAATAGAGTTCGCCCGAGTTGCTGATTGCGTAGTATCCAACGAAATCAGCCGAGAGATTCAAACTGCTGTAGTTGCTTTCGGTTACCAAAGTGCCTTGAGCTATAAATTTTCCGCAAGCCGTGCAGCGTCCGATAGCATCCATTGACGACGGGTGTGGATTAACATCACCGCTGGTGTTGCTGAATCCAGACGCACACGGCTGTGTTGCATATACCACTGCGTGGGTTTTGTCGAGCACAGGGTGTGCGTCTGTGCCAATGGTCTGATACCACGCAAGGTTGCCTTCGCTTGTGCTGCCATTGAGCAAATATGTTAGTCTGCCGTTTGCAATATCTTCCGCTGTGACAGAAACACCATCACCGCTTTCCGAGCAACAGCCTGCCAAGTAGTAGCAGTTGGTTGGGGTGTTACCAGCACCGACAATGCCGCCGACATTTTCAGAACCCGATACCGATCCTGTGTTGAAGCAGTTGGTTGCGGTTGTAGAGTAATCATCAGAATAACCGTAAATGCCGCCGACACCGTCATAACCCGAAACTGAACCTGTGTTGTAGCAGTTGGTTATTTTTGATAAGTAGTAATCATAGCCGCAAATACCGCCGACACTATTGTGACCATGTAAATAAGAATCAATAACTCCAACGTTCTTTATCGTCGCTCTATAGGCAAAGCCTATCAGACCTACATTATCTATCGTTGGTTCACTGAAATATAATCCGCTAATGGTGTGGCCGTTGCCGTCGAATGTGCCTCTGAAATCATAAAAAGATCCAATCGGTGTCCAATTAGTTGGCGTGCCGTTGACTGTGCCATCGTCGTTCAATACGTTTTTATTGACCTCAATATCGGCTGTCAGGACGGCGTTTATAGTATTGTTGCCGCTGTTCACTTCATTGGCGAACCAATAGAGTTCGCCCGAGTTGCTAATAGCGTAGTAGCCCACGAAATTGGCCGAGAGATTCAAACTGTTGCGGTTGCTTTCGGTTACCAAAGTGCCATGAACTGTGAATTGGCAGCAAACAGGGCAGTAACCAGTAATCTCATCTACCGACGAGTGTGGGATAACTGCACCTTCGGTATTGCTGAATGTGACTGCGCATGGTTGCGAAGCATATACTACAAGGTGGTTTTTATCTAACACTGGGTATGCGTCGGCGTCACCGCCACGGTTTTGACGCCACGTATTGTCGTCGCCGCTTGTGCGGCCATTGAGCAGATAGGTTATTTTGCCACTTTCAAACTCTGCGGTTGTGGCAGAAACGCCAAGAGTGTTTTTGCTGCCGCAGCCTGCCAAATAGTAGCAGTTGATTTGGGCGCCACTACAGCCGCAAATGCCGCCGACATATTCGTCAGAGCCCGAAACCGTTCCTGTGTTGTAGCAGTTGGTTGTGGTGCCCTCATAGCCGCAAATGCCGCCAACATAAGAGGAAGAACCCGAAATCGTTCCTGTGTTGTAGCAGTTGGTTATGGTTATTGGGAAATAACCATCATATGTGAAAACACCAGCCTGGCCGCAAATGCCGCCAACATATTGACAACCATGGATATAAGAATCAATAACCCCGACATTCTTTATCGCTCCATTTCCTCCACTTCCTTTGGCATAGCCTATCAGACCCACATAGTTGCCGCCATCGGGGTAGTTGCTGTTAGTTGTATTTTCGAAATACAAACCGCTAATGGTGTGGCCGTTGCCGTCGAATGTGCCTGCAAATGGTTTATCTTTAGTTCCAATCGGTGTCC
>JAEEPS010000054.1 GCA_016284875.1 Salinivirgaceae bacterium
CGTATCGATGGTCAGATGATTCCCGAAAGTGAGGTAGTTAGTTTTGTTGAATGTCATCAGCAGAAAATCAGCGAGATAGCACCATCGTTTTTCGAGATGGCCACACTGATGGCTTTCGATTGGTTTGCCCGCAATGCCATCGATGTGGCGGTGATTGAAGTGGGGTTGGGTGGACGTCTCGACTCGACAAACATCATAACTCCTTTGGTATCAGTCATTACCAACATCAGTTTCGACCATACGGGAATGCTTGGAGACACGCTTGCTGCCATTGCGGGCGAGAAGGCAGGAATCATCAAGCTGGGTGTGCCGGTGGTGGTGGGGCAGACCGATGCCGAAACAGCGCCTGTCTTTGAAGCGAAAGCCGCAGCCGAAGGTTCACCGCTTGTCTTTGCCGACCAAATTCGCTGTGTTGATAGCGCCACACTCACAGCTGACCATCTGAACCTTGCCATCAGCCGCAACGGACAGACTGAATACGACTGCCTTTTGCTCGACCTGATGGGCTGCTACCAACGCAAGAATATTCTGACGGTTCTGGCGGCGTTCGATGTTCTGCGCCGAAAACTCTCCGTTAGCAGCGACGATATTCTGGCTGGGGCGGCCGAAACCATTTCCACTACAGGTCTTAAAGGCCGTTGGCAGAAACTTGCGGACAGTCCGCAAACCTACTGCGATACCGGCCACAACGACGATGGCATCCGTCAGGTTGTTGAACAATTAAAATTGCAGAAATACAATCATTTGCATATTGTTATTGGAATGGTGAGCGACAAGGACCACGCCAAAGTGCTTCGCCAGTTGCCAACCGATGCCACCTATTATTTCACCAATGCGCAGGTGCCCCGCGCTCTCAAAGCCGAACTACTGGCTGAAAAAGCCGCAGCATTTGGCCTGCATGGGCAGTGCTATCCGTCAGTGCCTGAAGCAATTGCCGCAGCCAAAAAAAATGCCGCCCCCGATGATTTCATCTTCATTGGTGGCAGCACATTCACTGTGGCGGAGATTCCGGAGTTGTGAAGTATTAATTATTAGAACACGCCTTCGGCATTCACTGTTTTATGTGTATGATCGATGTCGTAGTCGAATGTCATGTTGCCTGACGTGCGATAGAGTTTCAGAGAATTGAGAGGCATCCATGCCTGCTCGTTGCCATATTCCGAGCCCGACAAGAACTCAATTGTTGCATTGCCAGTGCTATAGACCGATATCTTCAGTTTCGAATTGTTTTCAAGTTTCACAGTGTTCAGAACCACGGGTTCGCGGTTGTTTGTCCTTACGGTTACTATCCCCATTCCATTCTTTATCAGTTCGATATTTCCAAACTGATTGTAAAGTTCGGGTGATTCAGTGCTGATTAGAGGATTGTTGCTCGCAAGGTCGCGTTGCATTATCTTGCCTGATAATGAATTGGTTCTGACAGCCTGCTCAACAATGGTCAGCAGTCCTGCAATGGCGGGAGCGGTGGGTATGCCAGGCTCAACCTCATTTATGTCGGATGCGTGAATTTCGCCGTGTCGAGCCATCGATTCATACGATTTGCTGCTCAAGCCAACTGCCGCCAGCATTGTTCCGCAAAGGAACGGATTGCCGTCGTTGTCGACATGGATTCCGTAGTCGGTCATATCCTCCGATTCAGCGTAGGTGCGCGTCCAGAGCCTTTTGCCGTTCTTGTCGAATTGTGCGGCAAAAGTGTTGTTGATGCTGTCCATCTGCCCGATGTTGGCCTGATTTATCCAAGCCAGTTTGCCGTCGCGTGAGCATTTAGCAATGAAGAAATCGCCATCGCGAGTTTTCAGTTTCTGCCCAGCCACGGTCATTTCACCGTTGAACGAGCCCGAGAAATAGAAACAGTCGTCGTCGCTCAAGACAATGTTGTAGGCCACATCGTCCGACTTGCTGCCGATTCGGTAGAGAAAGCCGAGGTCGTTGTCCGATGTGATTTTTGCAATGAAAATGTCGGTTCCGTCAGCGCTCAAGTGCCGCCCCATAAAATCGACATCGCCCTCAAAATATCCGCACATGTAGGCATCGCCATTGCCGTCGAAGACGATGTTGTGCTTGTTGTCGCCCTGATGGAGACCGTATTTGTTGGCCACTTTCCACAGTTTGACGGCTCGTGAGGCCAGATTCGGTTGCGATGCGTTCTCGACAATCTTTGCAGCCACTTTGGCGAATTGCGGCATGGCCAATCCCACGGGCGCGCCAATGTATGTGGGGTCGCAGATGGTGTAGCGGCGGCCGTTGTGCTCAATGTAACTGCCCTCGACATTGCTGTTGAAGCAGACGGCAGTGGCCATGTGTCCAGGGTAATTCAGACCGATAACATCCAGACCTACAAGTTGTTTCACCAGATAGGCGAACAGCACCGAGCGGTCTTCGCAGTCGGAGTAGGGGTAGTAGAACATCTCATCGGGGAAAAAGAATTTCTCATGGCCAAATTGCTGGTCGTCAGTCTTGTAGGCGAACGACTGCACAAATTTCAGCAGAAATTCAGTGGCATCGACCGCGCTCATGCCGCTCACAACGGGCATCAGCGCTTCGGTGAGCGACTCCTTGGTGGCGCGGCTCACTGTGGCGTCGAAATAGATTTTGATGTCGGCCTGCGGATAATCGTTGTAGAAATTGATGGTGTTCTGGTCGTAACGGATGCTGAACTCGTATTCCTCGCCATCGTGTTTGAAATCAATTTTGCGGTTTTTGAGCGACTCGCTGCCGTTCAGCGGTTTGTAGATGTTCAAATCGACAATTTGTCGCGCCTCGGGAAAATCCTGATTGTAGGTGTAAACGTTATTTGCCTTGCCTTCAAGCAGATAGTAGCGTTGGTTGTCGAAGTTGAAATAGGGCATTCCGTAGATGTTGTTGGCGGCGGCCAGCAGCAGGTAGAGATTGTTGCCCTTGTAGGCCAGGCGGGCCTTGTAGTTGGCCTTTGTCAGCAGAAACCAAGTGAGCAGCACGCGGCTGTTCTGATTGCTGGTGATGTCGGCAACGGTCTGTTTTGTAAGCATATAAAAGCCCCAGTCGTTCATGTTGAGTTGGCTTTGCCATTTGAGCAGATCGGTCACGGTGCAACTGTAGTTGGTCTTGCTCAACTGATCCCACATGTCGCTGATTGACTGTTCGTTAATGGTGCTAATATTGACTGATTCATTGCGGTCGTAACGTATGTACACGTTGTTGCCATAGAAATTGAAACTTGCAATGGATGGTTTGAAACCACTGGTTTCAGATTTGGTCATAACTGGCAATTTTGGAGCCTCGGCGCACGATTCCACCTTCTCAACTTGCTCAATTTGCAATTGCTGTGTCTGCTTCGGTTCTTCCTTATACACAGGGTTTTCGACAGGTTTCGGAGCGTCGGGTTTCCGCTCATCTTCCTTCAGTTCGTAGTTTTTCCATTCCTTTTTCAGAAACTCTTTGAAATCCTCGTCCATTTTGCGGATTTCCTCGTCGCGCTCTTTCACAAACTGCTCGAAACTTTTCCTTTCGTTTTCGATAAACTCCTTTTGCTCAGCCTGTTGCTGCTTGGCCCATTCCTCGTAACTCTGTGCGTTGGTGTTGGCCGCGAGACCGATTAAAGTTGCTGCCGCAAGTGCGCGGACGATGTTCTTCCTGGTTTCCATATTATCAATGATAAAGTTGTTGCAATTTATTGATTTCAACGTTCAATTGATGAATCGGGAGCCGAAAAAGTTGCGTGTGGGGTGAATTTTATTGCAAATTGCCAATGATGTTATGAGTTGCGATGTTTCATCATCTGGTAGTATTCTTCATCTTCGGCAGAGTTGGCCCACGAGCCAGCCATTTGCAGAAAACGTTTTTTACGCTCTTCGGCTGTTGCTTTTTCTGTGGTTGAGGTAGAAAGCAGATTGTTTGCAAGCCACTCACGGTCGCTCTGTGAGAGCGCAAGCCCCTGCAAATAATTCCACAAATTGTTTAATGCCAAAGTTGTCATAACTAATCATTTTATGCAAATTAAGCATAAATAGCGTAAAATTCCCAATGATTATTAATATAGTTCATAAAATGACTGTGCATTGAAATTTTTGCTACCAATTTTAATATTATGCTTTATCTTTGAATATCGTTTAACAATTAAAAACATTTTGCCTATGGTATAAACCACATTTGGTTAAAGAAACTATATCAACATATTAAAGCATAGGGCTTTTTCTTTCTAATTGAGAAGTTTGGCGATTTCAGATTAGATATACAAAGGGAATAAGCGCAAGTTGCCACGCTTTGGCGTGGGCTTGACTTATTTCGTGTATATCGGGTTACGCCAAACACCTTCAATTAGCGGGAGACAGTTAAGTTTCACGCTTTTTTTATGCCGATTTGAGATAAAGATGTTGAAATGTTAAATTCCTAGATAACTTAAAGAATATCAGCATTACAAATGAATTTTGGGAAATGTTAAACATCTAACATAATGATTATTATCAGACAATTATAACAAATTAAAATTCAACAATTTAAAGTTTAACTAAAAAAATAAAATTATGAA
The DNA here is from genome assembly GCA_016284875.1 of Salinivirgaceae bacterium. Classification (GTDB taxonomy): domain Bacteria; phylum Bacteroidota; class Bacteroidia; order Bacteroidales; family SZUA-534; genus RUG13583. The sequence goes on from JAEEPS010000054.1 coordinate 4,508, forward strand.
ACAGAAATTTTTAGTAGTAATCAGTTTATTACTGGCAACACAATTAACAAACGCACAAACAGAAATACAACAAGGAACATATTGTAATGATACAATATATACATATGAACATTGGTCTGAAATTATTTATATAAAAGGAGAAACTAAAACATCAAACACAAAATATTGGTGGTGGTATTCATATGATAAAAAACAATATAATCCTATAAAAGAAAATAAAATTGAGAAATTTACAAGTTATAATGTAAAAGACGAATATGAAATAACAGGATTTAGAATACAATTTCCAATAGATATATCAACAATAACAACTCCAATTTATTTACAATGTATGGTATTTGAAGAAACACCAGGAACAACAAACACAAAAAACTCTAAAGGAAAGGACTATTTAGTAATAAAACATATAAAATTAAATGCAGGAGAAATAGAATGGAATAAAACAAAAGACACAGTATTAGATATTTGTTATGATACAAAAATTGATTTCAAAAAAGAAATTAAAACATTAATAAAACCAAAAGGGAATTGGCAAACAAATAACAACCCGACAGGAATTAATGAATTATTAGAAGAATTATGGGAAATAAAAAAAGAAAATAATGAATCAATAATAATTCCAAAAGATTCAATTAATGATATCTTGTTAAAGATAATAACAAGCAACAATACAAATCAATTATCAATTAACAAAAAAGTAATACATCATAAACAAGAAAAATTAGAAGCAAAATCAAACGAACTAATATTAAAAATACATAATAACAAATACACAAAACCAATAGAATTATTAAAAAACGAACCAATAGAATCAGGAGATAATATTTATTTGGGATTTCAAAAAGAAACTACGGATTCATTGTATACAATTAACTGGTTGATAAATGGCAAAAAAGATTCAACACTCACATATAAAAATCTTTATCAAATAGATAAAAACTATACAGGCAAATTAAACATCAAATTACAAGCAACAACAAATCTGTCAGGTTGCACTGCATATGATTCAGTTGAATTGAATGTAACATCAAAAAAAATTGACACAATATACATAACAAAAACCGACACCATTTACATTGAAAAAGAACCAAACAAAACAGCAATAATCAACAAGCAAACGAATCTTAATATCTGGCCGAACCCAACAACAACATTTGTAAACGCAGAAGCCGAAGAACCGTTCTCATACACGCTGCTTAACAATGTAGGAGTAATATTGAAAAAAGAAGAAGGCGAGCCTTCATACACAATCAGCATGAGTGAATATCCTGATGGTATTTATTTCATTAAAACATCAGACGGAGTGATACGGAAGATTGTGAAGAAATAATCAATTGATATACACCAACAAAAACTCCGAGGAACTTTCCTCGGAGTTTTTGTTATTTTTATACATTACAAATACTAACAAGAAATAATGGCGTGGCACATTAAAAAAAATAGAGACGCAATTATGCGCCTCTAATTTTTGCTAAATTTTTAATCCGATTTTCTTAAAATTTCTCGCGAAGCGACACATGAATATCCTATTGCGGGAAATCCAATATTAATTCTCCTCTGTGGTCGGCTCCTTGTCAAAATCGTGCAGAATGCCGAAAATGTCCATAATCGAAGATTCCTGAACCATCGGGATGGTGAAATCGGAAATGCTTGTACTCAGCGCTTTCGACAGCACCTCGTAGGCATCTTTCACATCGGTGGCCTGCACCAGTATGCTCGACGATGTGCGGCGCTCCTTGCCCGATTTCTCATCGAACGAGATGAACACCGCCTTGCATTTGAACCAGCGGTCGCCCGACTCGTTGGGGATGATTTCGGCATAATTCGTGGTCTTGATTGAGGCCACAATGAACCCGCCCAGTCCTGCGTAATCTTCCAACTCTTTTGTGATGCGGCTTTCAGCATCGGTAAACGACACTGCATCAACCATATAAAGTTCCGAAACACCTTTCTGCTTGCCGTTTTCGTCAACTTTCTGATACTTAACTTTGCATTCAAACCAATTGCTCATTTTGTTAAATTTTTAATCGCGTCAAAGATATGTTTTAGGACGGTTTTCTAAACCGAAGTTTATAACTTGCGCAAAAATTAAAACTATGGAATTTTCAGAGTTGATACGCGTTCGCCGCAGCCACCGCAAGTTCACGGCGCAACCCGTTGAGCGGCAAAAAGTTGAGGCGATATTGAAGGCAGGATTGCTGGCGCCATCGGGCAAATCGGTCTATCCGTGCGAGTTTGTGGTGGTTGATGAGCCCGATATGCTTGCCAAAATTGCTCATGCCAAGGCTCATGGTGCGGCACTTGTTGAGAACGCTCCTTTGGCTGTGGTTGTGGTTGCCGACACATCAAAATCAGATGTCTGGGTTGAAGACGCCTCGATTGCAACAACTTTGATAATGCTCGAGGCTGAAAATCAGGGGCTTGGCGCTTGCTGGGTGCAGATGCACTTGCGTGGCACCGAAGATGGCGTTTCGGCAACTGATAATCTGCGCAATTTGCTGAATCTTAAGCCTGAGCATGAAGTTTTGGCCGTGGTTGCCATTGGGTATAAGGCAGAAGAAAAGAATGCCCGCACCGATGCGGATTTAAAATTCGAAAAAGTTCATCATTTAACACTTTAATCACACGAACATGAAAAAAACGTTATTGTTTGCCGCAATATTGGCTGCAGTTGCCGCCTGCAAAGAGCCGCGCAGTTGGTGCCCCACAGAAGTCAGTGTGCCCGTTGTGAGCGCTGATATTCCCGACACTGTCGATGCTGGCCAGAAGTTCACAGTCGATTTTGTCCTCGACAAAGGCGAGTATATCAAGGAGTACCGAGTGCGTCCGCAACTCAGCAAAGACACCGTTTGGTTCTTCGGTGAAGCCCTTCAAGACTATTGCGACGAGTTTCCCGACACAGCCAGCGTTGAGAAATCGATTGTGTTGATGCTTGGCGACCACGAGCGTTACGTGGCTAAATACAATGCAATTTTGGGCAATGGCGAGACTAAATCGGTTGTCAGCGTATCAAAGTATATTGTTGTTCGGAAAAAATAAGTGCTATGAAATTGAAATTGATTGTAACGGCGCTTGCCGCAGTTGCCATTTCTGGTTGTAAAGTCAATAGCGATAGTTGCCCCCAAGCGTTCCAAGTGCCATTCGAAAGCGTTGAAATTCCCGATTCAGTTAAGGCTGGCACAGAATTCATCATCGATGTAAAACTCTATGACTATGGTTGTTATACAGATACACGAGTTGTTGGCGAGATTCTGAACGACACGGTTTATCTCGAGGCTTTCGCCAATTACGATGAGTGCGATTGTCCGGCTGTTTCGAAAAATGTGCAGCAGACTTACAGGACGAAAACCGATACCTCGCTCCACAATTCGACCTTGTACTACACTTATATGCTAGTGAACAGCACGAAGGATAGTGTCAGACTAACTCTCGATTCAGTATACTGCTATTAATCTGTAAGTTCGTGAAAACAAAAAAAGCAGAACCATTTGGCTCTGCTTTAATTATCCATTGAAACTCTATGTTCTCTGTTTCCTTTGCGTTCTCTGTGTCTACTTAGAGAAATATCCCTTAACCAAAGTCCTCAAGTTGTAAGTCGATGCCATTGCTTCGCCGTAAGCGCCGGCGGTGCGGATGGCCAGCAGGTCGCCGCGGTGGCAGCCGGCCAGGTCGATTGACTTGGCAAAGCAGTCCGACGACTCGCAGATTGGTCCCACAACATCGTACTTTTCTTCGGGCTCGGTGCTGCTGATGTTCTCAATCTTGTGCACAGCCTGATACAGCGCCGGGCGGATGAGTTCAGTAAAGCCCGCGTCAACAATGGCGAACTTCTTGTTTGTGCCGTTCTTGACGTATAACACTTTGGTTATCAGGCTGCCGCACTGTGCAACAATGGCGCGGCCCAACTCAAAGTGCAGTTGCTGTTTCGGACGCAGTTTCAGCGACTCGGCAAACACCTTGAAATACTCTTCAAACGTCGGAATCGGTTGTTTGTCAGGCTGTTCGTAGTTCACGCCAAGACCGCCGCCCACGTTGATGTGGTCAACAATGATTTTGCGGGCGTAGAACCATTCCTGAATCTCGTTCACGCGAGTGCAGAGATTGCGAAAATCTTGCATATCAAGAATTTGCGAGCCAATATGGAAGTGCAAACCGATGAGTTCAATATTTTTTGTGCGTTCCAGAACCTTCAGTACGTCGTCCAGGGCCCACGTGTTGATGCCGAACTTGTTCTCTTCCAAGCCGGTAGTGATGTAGTGGTGCGTCGAAGCGTGCACGTTGGGGTTGATGCGCAGTGCAATGTGCGCCCGCTTGCCCATTTGGCCGGCAATCTCGTCAATCACCTCAATTTCGGGAATCGACTCGCAGTTGAAGCAGAAAATATTGTTTTCCAAACCGATGCGAATCTCTTCGTCGCTCTTGCCAACACCAGCAAACGCGATTTTTTCAGGTGCGATTCCAGCGGCAATGCTTTGCAGAATCTCGTTTCCGCTCACGCAGTCGGTGCCCAGACCCGCGGCGTTCACACGGCGCAGAATCTCAAGGTTGCCGTTGGCTTTCACGGCGTAGTGCACGTGGTAGCCGTGGCGGTCGGCCAGCGATTTCACGGTCTGCAGCGTTTGGTCGAGCAGTTGCGAGTCGTACCAATAGAACGGCGTTTTCAGCCCTTCGAATTGTTTCAAATCAAAATTCATAGACACTATTTTTCGTCGGTGAAAATGCTATGGCTCAAGCAGTTGAGCGCCTGACTCTTGTATTCCGACTTCACCAGAACCGACACGTTGAAGTTGCTGCCGCCGTACGAAATCATACGGATTGGAATGTCGTTCAGGGCTGACAGAATGGTGCCGCCGAAGCCTTTCGAATTCGAGTGCAAATCGCCCACAACACAGATGATTACGTAATCGCCTTCGGCTTCAACCGTGCCGTATTTGTGCAGTTCGTTCACAATCGGCTCAAGGTTTTTGGTGTTGTCGATGGTGACCGAAACGCCCACTTCCGACGTGGTAATCATATCGATAGATGTCTCGTAAGTCTCAAAAATCTCGAACACCTTGCGCAGGAATCCGTGAGCCATAAGCATACGGTCGCTCTTGATTTTGATGGCAGTGATGCCGTCTTTGGCAGCGATGGCGCGGATTGGCACCTTCGGCACGTCTTTCTTGATGATTGTGCCTTGTGCCGATGGTTCCATTGTGTTTTTGATGCGCACAGGAATGTTGGCCAGTTTGGCGGGCATTACGCAAGTCGGGTGCAGGATTTTCGCACCAAAATATGCCAGTTCGGCCGCTTCGTCGAACGACAACTCGGGAATCGAGTGCGTGTGCTCAACAATGCGCGGGTCGTTGGTGTGCATACCGTCGATGTCGGTCCAGATGATGATTTCTTCAGCATTCACGGCCGCGCCGATAATTGAAGCCGAATAGTCGGAACCGCCACGCTGCAGGTTGTCGATGTTGCCCATTGCATTGCGGCAGATAAATCCCTGTGTGATAATCAGATAATAGTCGCCGCACTGCTTCAGTTCGCGCTGCAGATTCTCGCGGATGTAGTAGTCGTCAGGCTCGCCGCTCTTGTCGATTCGCATAAAGTTCAATGCCGAAATCAGATGCGACTGACGGCCAGTCTCTTGCAAGTGGTAATTCATTAAGGCAGTGGAAATTAACTCGCCTTGTGCAAGAATTTCCTTCTCTTCGAACATTGTGAACATATCGCGGGCGAACGAACGGATGTGGCTGAAGTGGCTGTTTATCAGTTCGATGCCTAACTCTTTGTATTTCTGCGTTGTAAACAGTTCGTCAACCACACCGAAATATTTCTGTTCCAGTTGGCTGATTTTCTCGTTTGCGCCGTCGAAGTTCTTCTTATACAGATAGTTGGCAATCTCAACCAAAGCGTTTGTCGTTCCCGACATTGCCGACAGCACAACAATTTTCGGTTTCCCGTCGTCAATCAGGCGGGCCACTTCTCTGATGCGTTCAGGCGAACCTACTGAAGTTCCGCCAAATTTCATTACTTGCACGATACTTTCGTTTTTAAGGTTATCAAATAAAAAAGCCGGGCGACTGTGGTCCCCAACTTTCACTCTTTCAATCTGATAAATCGCGTTCAGCGCATTGTGCGCCAACGATTTTCAGTGGTTGCAAAGATACGGCTTTTGCCATTATATAAGGTGTGCCGGCGGATTTTACGAATTTCACTTACAGATTATGAGTGAATGCAGATGACACGGATTTTAATGGTGTTTTATTTTAGAATGGCTCTGTTGTCCGCATTCTCCAATATTTGCATTTGCTGTATGGCTATCTTGTTCAGTTCCTTCAAACGTTCTTGTTGACTGATTCCTTTGTTGATGAACACCGCATTCAAATTCTCCATATTCGACAGACAAATGAGTTGGTTTATTGATGCGTAGTCGCGAATGTTCCCTTTCAAATTCGGATTGGTGTCCCGCCATTCTTTTGCGGTTGACCCGAAAAGAGCCACATTCAAAACGTCGGCTTCATTGGCATATATGATGTTTGTTTGAAGTTGCGACAATTCTGCCGGTATCAGGTTTTGTTTTATGGCGTCGGTATGGATATGATAGTTTATTTTTGATAATTCACGTTTCGCCGACCAACCAAGTTGTTTTTGTTCCTCTTCCTTCAATCGTTGGAATTCTCTCAACAGATACAGTTTGAATTGCGGCGAGACCCACGAAGCAAATTCGAACGCAAGGTCTTTGTGAGCGTAGGTTCCTCCATAGCGGCCTGCCTTTGCAATGATTCCAATGGCATTGGTCTTTTCAATCCATTGTTTTACAGACAGAATGAATCGGTTGAGCCCGGCCATATTTTTAATTCCCTCGAATTCGGGGGAATTAAAATTCGGGTTGTACATTTCTTCCCAAATGCCAAGAAATTCTATGGTGTTTTTGTTTCGCAGCCATTTCTCAATAAGAGCAAGTCCATTCTCAATATTCTTGACCATATCGGTCAGCGAGATATAGTCTTTCTCATTGATTTCCAATATTGTGATTTCGGTTTTGTCAACCAGTATTTTTGCCATAATCCATTCTTTTTGTCAAAGATAATCAGATTTTCAAGCGAATGGGAAACTTTCCGGCATAAAAAACAGGGAACGAAAAATCCGCCCCCTGTCTTATTTATCGTTATGCCCTTTAGCGAGTTCTTTGTTCCGCTTTCAACGGCTCGCCGAGCGATGAGTCTTCGGCGTCTTGCTCGTTCAGTTTGAAGCGCATAAACTGTTGGTTCTCTTTTGTGTAAGGTTTCCAATCGCCGCCGTTGGCACCGTTGGGGTCAGAGTATTTTGCAAAATTCGACCACGCGGTGAGCATTTTTTCCGACAGGTCCCAGTCGCCTTGCGTCCACGGGCGCCAGCAGTGCTTGAGCGACTTGAACACAAACCACAAATCCGACGAGTGGAACGCGCCCTTCAGATAATCCTGCGGATGGCTGCCGTCGTCGGGCAGTGGACGGGCAAACTGATAGGCCCACGCCTTGTTGCCGACTTCTTCGCGGTTAAGGCAGAAATCGGTAATCTGCCCAGCCATATTGCCAGCGTCGTTGAGCGTGAAACCAATCATATAAGGCACGTCGGCCAGCGAGCCGTCAAGGCAGGCGTCGTCGAACGATTTTGGCAGCACATAGCCGTCGATGTACGGTGTGATTGGGCCTGCGGTCAGGCAACTGCGCTTGCCGGTAACCCGTACGTACAAGGCGCCCAGGGCGTAGATTTCTTCGGTCGATGCCGAACGCAACTGTTTCAGAGTCTTCAGGTTGGCCCAGTCGCAGACTTCTTTAATCTGTTCTTCGGCCTGAGCAAGTGTGAGTTGGCTTTGACGGAAGAAGGCGGGGATTCGTGCCAGTTCTTCTTCGGTGAGCGGCTTCTGCAGTCCGCTTGCACTCATTATCACAGCCTTGTTGAACAGTCCTTTGGTGAGTGGCGATGCGCTCAGGAATTTGGTGCTGCGGCCGCCTGCGCTCTGTCCGAAAATCATTACGTTGTCGGGGTCGCCGCCAAACTGTGCAATGTTCTTCTTAACCCATTTCATAACTTCGATTTGGTCCAGAGTGCCCCAGTTGCCAGTGGCGTGCTCGGGGTCTTCGGCCGAGATTTCGGGGTGCGCGAAGAATCCGAACGGTCCCACGCGGTAGTTGAACGTAACCAGAACCACGTCTTTAGCAGCCCATTCCTGACCGTCGAACTCAGGTTCCGAGCCCCATCCTTCGCGCAGTCCGCCGCCGAAAATCCAGATGGCCACGGGCAGTTTCTTTTCAGGCTGCGCCGATGCTTTGGTGTAGACGTTCAGATAAAGGCAGTCTTCGCTGTAGGCCTTCTCTTCGCCATAGCCCCATTCGGTGGTGTAGCCGCCGTCGTAGTGAGCGGCTTGGAATGCAGGATGGCCGAATTGGTCGCAAACCTTGACGCCCTGCCACGGCACAACAGGTTGCGGCGCGCGCCAGCGGTTCTCGCCAGTCGGTGGTGCGGCGTAAGGGATTCCCTTGTAAACCACAACTCCCTTAATATCGGTGTTAACGCCCTGAACCTGACCGCCTTCAATAGTCAGCACAGGGTTTGTGTTGGTGCTGTTTTGTGTCGAGCACGAAATCAGCATTGCAACACTGCAAGCAAGTGTGAAAATCTTTCTCATATAAAAAGTTTTAGTTCAAAATTTTTTGATGCACCGAAGGTAATTGATTTTTTGTTGTTTTTCCATCGGCTATGAATATATTTGTAACTGTTGGACAATCAACACACATTTCAAGTTTTAAGTTTTTGAAGTTTTAAGTTATAAGTTTTAGATGTTATAAGTAGGGTCGTGGCGTGCCGCGTCCGCAAACGTAGGGACACACTGTGTGTTTCCAAATAAATCGGGAACCCTGATACATAATATTATACAATTTAATACCACAAACAAATGACATTCAGACTATTATCAATTGCAGCCATCGGCGCGACAATGATGGCTTGCAGCAACAGCAACACAACCGAAATCAGCCGTGTCGAACTCCCAGGAACCATTGACAATGAGGCTTTTGCCGATTGCGTGGAATCAATCTCGGTGATGAATCTGCAAATGGACGATGGCTGGACGCTTGCGGGGCCGTTGAGCATCTGCCTGTCCGACAATTATATATATATGCTTGACGACAAGCGGATTTGCCTGACGTGTCTCGACAGACAAACGGGTGAAAAATTGTCGGGAAGAATAATCAAAGGCAACGGACGTGGCGAGATAGTTAGTTATGAGACATCAATGTTCAGCGCCGACGACAACATCTGCATTCTCGACAGCAAAAGCCGAATTCTTCAGTACGACCACGAGTGCAAATTTATTGATATAATGCACGATTTCAGCAATTTGAATCCCAACTACGACGTTGTCCGCCTGAACAGCGGTAATTACGCTTTCATCTTGCGCGGCAACGACGCCGACACGGCATCATCCATATTGCTGGCCGACAAGTCGTTCAATATTACAGCATGGCATTTCAACATTCCGCAAGCCCCAACAACCTTCATTGGCGGTGATCCTTGCTATCTCGACAACGATACCATCCGCCTGCTTCCTTTGTACAGTAACATTCTCTATACATTATACGGCGACAAAGAGCAGTGCACCGAACTGGTGCTTCCGAATCCGATTACCCCTGAAATCACCAGCGAACTGTATGCAAAACACGATTTTGATGCGGTGAACAATTATGATGATTTCATATCACGTGTAAGTGGGTCGGGAAGGTTTCTGACTATGCAGTATACTATTGATAAAGAATGTTATATGTCGATAGTCGATAAGTACACAAGCAAGGCGGTATCGGTTCATGTTGACTTGAACGGCGATTTTAAGCAAGCATCTGATGTTGTAAGCGGCCTTGTTCCGTGGCTGAATATTCTCAAATCCGATGGCAAATACGCCTATGCTAGATGTCAAAACAGTCTGTTGGCCCTTTTTCTCGAAGGCCACGATGACATCCAGGATGCCCGTCTGCAAAAGACACAAGCCGAATATCACGCTTATTTGGAGCGCAACGCCGAGTATATCAACGGTTTAAACCCCGACGAACGTAACGCGGCAATTGTGATTCTGAAAATCAAATTGAAAGATTAAGGAAGTTGTAAGTTTTAGATATTATAAGTAGGGACGTCACATTGTGGCGTCCGCAAACGTAGCGATACACTGCGTGTGTACGAAGAATGCACGAAACAAAAAACTAATCATATGTCTGTGAAAAACAAAAGATTATCAATAGCCATCCTTGTGTTGGTGATTCTGCTCGTGATTTTGCTATACAGGGGCTGCTCAAGAAATCAAAGCCAAGGCGAATCGGTGACTAAAGAAGAAGTCATAAATATTGATACCATCGAAATTGAAGAAGCGACTGAACCGATTGATGTTGAACCGATTGTAACTGATGAGCCGACAGCCGCCGTCAGCCAAAGCGATAGTAAAAGCAAAAAACGAAACAGTAGCCCGTGGCTGATTAAGAACGATGTGCGGAAAGTCAAGAACATTGCCATTGAAGACATTGCCGAAGATATTGTTGTTAAGCCAATTGTGGCCGATGAACTGATAGGCCATATTTGGGGAGTGAGTGGAAGCAGCAACGATTTCATAGTTGGCGATGGATATCACGAAACGTTCTATCACATTAAAGACGGAAGGCTTGTGGAAAAACTTTACGCTAGGGGAAAAGGCACCAAAGAATACAGAGTCCAACTTCTTAGTTTCACCTATCTGCCTTCCGACGGTCTTTTATATGGTTACGACCAAAACGGAGGTAAAATAATGTGCTTCAAAACATTGCCGTTCGAGTTCGTGTGGAATTGTTATGTAAAATTATTTGCGGAAGATAACTGGACAGATGGTATGATTGCGGTTGACCGAGACCACCTTCTGCTTACTTTAGCACGTCATAAAAATTGGGCTGAGGATATAACAGGCGAATATGTTGACGACAATTGCGCTGTTTACGAATTCGACGGACAATCAATTAAGAAAATGTTTGATGTGGATGAGTGTTGGAACAACAGTTTTACACGTTCAGGTAGCGATGTGCTGATATCGGCGCTTAAAGGGAAAACTGTGCTCTACCGTTTTGCCAACGGCAAAAAAACAAAAGTAGCGACAATCGATTACGGTGATTTGGAAATGAGCAAAGACAAGGTTTTTCAGGAAGGTTTATCCGTCTTAAGTAAAGACCACGCTACAGGCTGCAACTTTGTGCAAATGACCGATTCGGTTATGGCCTACTGGATAATTCCGCAACTTGACGATAAACGTATTCGTTACCTGACCATTGCCACACGCGACAAAGTGCAGAACTACAGAGTCTGCATCGGCGGATTGATTACCAAAGTTTATCCCGATATGGTTGACAATGGCGTTTATACGATGCTGTTTCAAGACGATTTGGAGAGTATAATCAAGCCCGACGAAGAGCCGTCGCCTGTTGGCAAACGCATCATCGAGGCAATGAAAGGCAATAACGGCAATCCTGTCATCTTGCAGTTTAGGTTGAAAATTTAGAGGTTTTAAGTAATAAGTTATTGAAGTTTCAAGTTTTAGATGTATAAGGGACGTGGCGTGCCGCGTCCGCAAACGTAGGAACACACCGCGTGTGTCCGAATAAATCGGGAAACCTGATACATAATAATAAACAATTTAATACCACAAACAAATGACATTCAAACTATTATCAATTGCTGCCATCGGCGCGACAATGATGGCTTGCAGCAACAGCAACACAACCGAAATCAGCCGTGTTGAACTCCCAGGAACCATTGACAATGAGGCTTTTGCCGATTGCGTGGAGTCAATCTCGGTGATGAATCTGCAAATGGACGATGGCTGGACGCTTGCGGGGCCGTTGAGCATCTGCCTGTCCGACAATTATATATATATGCTTGACGACAAGCGAATTTGCCTGACGTGTCTCGACAGACAAACGGGTGAAAAATTGTCGGGAAGAATAATCAAAGGCAACGGCCCTGGCGAGATAGTTTATTATGAGACATCAATGTTCAGCGCCGACGACAACATCTGCATCCTCGACAGCAAGAACCGCGTTCTGCAATATGACCACGAGTGCAAATTTATTGGTATAATGCGCGATTTCGGCGATATGAACCCCAACTACGAAATTGTCCACTTGAACAGCGGTAATTACGCTTTCATCTTGCGTGGCAATATCTCCGACACGGCCTCATCCATATTGTTGGCCGACAAATCGTTCAATATTACATCGTGGCATTTCAACGTTCCGCAAGTTAACTATGGTATGACTGGTGGCGACCCTTGCTATCTCGACCACGACACTATCCGCCTGCTTCCTATGAGCAATAACATTCTCTATACGCTTTACGGCGACAAAGAGCAGTGCACCGAACTGGCGCTTCCGAATCCGATGACCCCTGAAATCTACAACGACTTGTTGAGTAAACGCGATTTTGATGCGATGGATAATTATAATAGTATCATATCTCTTTTAAGCGGGTCGGGAAAATATTTGACTGTATGGTATACTATTGATGATGAGGAGTATATGTCGATAATCGATAAGTACACAAACAAGGCGGTGTCGGTTCACATTGACTTAAGCGGCGATTTTAAGCAAGCATCCGATATTTTAAGCGGCCTTGTTCCGTGGTTGGGCATTATGAAATCCGACGGCAAATACGCCTACGCCAGATGTCAAAACAGTTTGTTGGCCCTTTTTCTCGAAGGCCACGATGACATCCTGGATGCCCGTTTGCAAAAAACACAAGCCGAATATCACGCTTATTTGGAGCGCAACGCCGAGTATATCAACGGTTTAAACCCCGATGAACGTAACTCGGCAATTGTGATGCTGAAAATCAAATTGAAAGATTAAGGAAGTTGTAAGTTTTAGAAGTTATAAGTAGGGACGTCACATTGTGGCGTCCGTAAATGTAGGGCCACACCGCGTGTGTCCGAAGAATGCACGAAACAAAAAACTAATCATATGTCTGTGAAAACCAAAAGATTATCAATAGCCATCCTTGTGTTGGTGATTCTGCTCGTGATTTTGCTATACAGGGGCTGCTCAAGAAATCAAAGCCCAACAGAATCGGTGACCAAAGACGAGGTAATCGACATTGATACCGTCGGCCTTGAAGAAGCAGCAGAACCGATTGATGTTGAATTGATTACGGGTGATGAATCGGTGGCCGATGTCAGCCAAAGCGGCAGTAAAAACAAAAAACGATACACTGGCCCGTGGCAGATTAAAAACGATGTGCGGAAAGTGAAGGACATTGCCATTGAAGACATTGCCGAAGAGATTGTTGTTAGGTCAATTGTGGCCGATGAACCGATAGACCATATTTGGGGAGTGAGTGGAAGCAGCAACGATTTCATTATTGGTAATGGAAGTCGCGAAACGTTCTATCACATTAAAGACGGAAGGCTTGTGGAAAAACTACACGCTGTCGGACGCGGCCCTGGCGAGTACTCTGTCCAACTTCTCGTGTTCTCGTACTTGCCCGCTGATAGTCTTTTCTGTGGCTACGACCAGAATATGGGCCAGATATTGTTTTACAAAACTTCGCCGTTCAGGTTCGATTCAAAATTCGATATAAAAAGGTTTGCTAAAAACAAACAATTCGAAGAAATGATTGTGCTTGGCCGAGACCATCTTCTGCTCACATTCAAACAGCAGAAAGAAGACATTGCTTATGTTTACGGTAAATGCGCTGTTTACGAATACGACGGGCACTCAATTAATAAAGTGATTGATATTGAGCAAGATGTCTCTTATGCTCATGCTTGTGATATGTTTGTGCGTTCGGGCAACGATGTGCTGATGTCAGTGCTTGAAGAAAAAAGTATGCTCTACCGATATTCCAACGGCAAAAAAACAAAAGTTGCGACAATCGACTACGGCGATATGGAAATGGACAAAACTAAAGTTGACATTAAAGGTGATGTTGGTGATGATAATGTGGTGCGTACATTCATATCATACAACGACCACCTCGCCACTGGCTGCAATTTTGCGCATCTGACTGATTCGGTTATGACCTACTGGATATGCCCAATTCTTGACGATAATTATTACCGTTACTTGACCATTGCCACGCGCGACAATGTGCAGAACTACAAAGTCCACATTGGCGGGTTGAATTTCGATGTCCTCCCCAATATGGTTGACAACGGCGTTTACACAATGCTGATACAAGGCGACTGGGAGACCATAATCAATGAGGACGAGGAACTGTCGCCCGTGGGCAAACGCATCATCGATGCACTAAAAGGCAACGATTACGACCCTGTCATCTTGCAGTTTAAATTGAAACTATGACTAGTCTAAAACCTTAAACCTCAAAAACTTAAAACTTTTAAACTTATAACTTAAAACTTAAAAAACTTAAAACTCCTATGACCACCATCCGTCCACTGAAAAACAACGAGTTACCATTGCTCGACGATTTTCTCTACCTGGCCATTTTTATTCCCGAAGGTGTTCAGGCACCGCCGCGCGATATTATCAACCAGCCCGAGTTGCGAGTTTATGTCGATGGCTTTGGGTCGCAGCCCGACGACCATTGCATTGTCGCTGAATGCGATGGAGCGGTTGTGGGCGCTGTTTGGGTTCGCGATATGCCCGATTTTGGCCACATTGCCGATGGTGTGCCGTCGTTTGCTATTTCGGTCAAGCCTGAATATCGCGGACGCGGCATTGGCACAAACCTGATGCGCTCAATGCTCGACCATCTGCGGCAGCGGGGATACAAAAAAGCATCATTATCAGTGCAGAAAGCCAACTATGCCGCGCGGATGTACCAGAAATTGGGCTTCCGCACCATCGGCGAGAACGATGAAGAATATATAATGGTGTATGAATTTTAGGGCGGCAACCCCGAAAGCAGAGTAAAATTTTTTTTTGCGTGTAGAACGTACAACTTTATTCTTAAATTTGGCGCACGAGTTCTGTTTTGGGGTTAAAGATTAAATACACTAATAGTTAACCTGATAGAACATTTTTGGATATTAAAAAAAAGTAAAAATTATGTACACGTTAGGAGTAGATGTAGGAAGTTCGTCGGTGAAGGCAAGTCTTGTCAATGTTGAGACAGGAAAATGCGTTGCCACCACATTCTTCCCCAAAACTGAAGCAAAAATCATAGCCGTCAACCCGGGCTGGGCCGAACAGGACCCCGAAAGTTGGTGGGAAAACCTGAAACTGTCGGTTCAGACAATTATGAAGGAAAGCGGCGCCAACCCCGCAGAGGTTAAGGCCATTGGTATCTCTTACCAGATGCACGGTCTGGTTTGCGTCGACAAGCACAAAAACGTTCTGCGCCCATCAATCATCTGGTGCGACTCGCGCGCTGTGCCTTACGGCGACAAGGCTTTCAAGACTCTGGGAGCCGAAAAATGCTTGAGCCACTTGCTCAACTCGCCGGGCAACTTCACCGCTTCGAAACTGGCTTGGGTGAAGGAGAACGAGCCCGCCACATACGAAAAAATCTTCAAGATTATGCTTCCGGGCGATTACATCGCTATGAAGATGACTGACGAAATAAGCTCCACAGTATCAGGCCTTTCAGAAGGTATGATGTGGGACTTCAAAGAGAACAAACTTGCAACCTTCCTGCTCGATTACTACGGAATCGACCACTCGTTCATTCCTGAAATCAAGCCAACATTCAGCGACCAGGGCCACCTGACAGCAAAGGCTGCCGCCGAACTTGGTCTGAAGGAAGGCACACCTGTAACATATCGCGGTGGCGACCAACCAAACAACGCACTCTCGCTCAACGTTTTGAATCCGGGCGAAATTGCAGCAACAGCCGGCACATCGGGTGTTGTTTACGGCGTGAACGGCGAGGCCAACTACGACCCGCAGTCGCGCGTCAACTCGTTTGCACACGTCAACCACACTACCGACCAGACCCGCATCGGCGTTCTGCTCTGCGTGAACGGCACCGGAATCCTGAACTCGTGGGTTAAGCGCAACATTGCACCCGACGGCATCTCATACAACGAGATGAACGACCTGGC
Source organism: Salinivirgaceae bacterium (assembly GCA_016284875.1). Classification (GTDB taxonomy): domain Bacteria; phylum Bacteroidota; class Bacteroidia; order Bacteroidales; family SZUA-534; genus RUG13583. Next base: position 20,541 of record JAEEPS010000054.1, read on the forward strand.
AGCCAAAGCTCCTATCGGCAGCGCAGGCTTAAGCGTTCTGCCTTTCGGCAACGGCGCAGAGCGTATGCTGGGCAACCGCGAAATCAACTGCTCAATCCGCGGTCTGAACTTCAACGTTCACTCAAAACACCACATTGTGCGCGCCGCACAAGAGGGCATTGTCTTCTCATTTAAATATGGTATCGACATTATGGAGTCGATGGGTATGAAGGTGAACAAGATTCACGCCGGACACGCCAATATGTTCCTGAGTCCGATTTTCCGCGACACTTTGGCTGGCGTAACTGGCGCAACCATCGAACTTTACGACACTGATGGCTCGGTTGGCGCAGCAAAAGGCGCTGGTATGGGCGCAGGCATCTACAAGAACAACACTGAGGCCTTCGCATCGCTTGAGAAACTGGCAGTTATTGAGCCGAACCAATCAGCCCGTCAGGAGTATGCCGACGCTTACGCAAAATGGAAGTATCGTTTGGAGAAATCGATGAGTAAATAACCTAACAATTTGAAATAAAATGAGTTCGCTTTGCGCGGCATCGTTTTAAAATAAATTTTATTAATAATAACTAAAACATTAAAAAAATGGCACAAGAGTATTTTCCACAAATTGGAAAAATCAAATTCGAAGGAAAGGATTCAAAGAATCCTATGGCATTCCACTATTATGATGCCGAAAAAGTGATTATGGGCAAGCCGATGAAAGATTGGCTGCGCTTTGCAATGGCTTGGTGGCACACTTTGTGCGCTGACGGTAGCGACCAATTCGGTGGCGGTACCAAATCGTTCCCTTGGAACAAGGGCGCTGACGCTGTTACCATCGCTAAACAAAAGGCTGACGCTGGTTTCGAGATTATGGAGAAACTTGGCATTCCTTATTTCTGCTTCCACGATGTTGACCTTGTTTCTGAAGGTGCATCAGTTGAGGAGTATGAGGCTAACCTGAAAGCCATTGTTGCTTACCTGAAAGAGAAAATGGCAAAGACCGGCAAGAAACTTCTGTGGTCGACTGCTAACGTATTCGGCAACAAACGCTATATGAACGGTGCTTCTACAAACCCGGATTTCGACGTTGTTGCTCGCGCTATCGTTCAGATTAAGAACGCTATCGACGCAGGTATCGAACTTGGCGCTGAGAACTACGTGTTCTGGGGTGGCCGTGAGGGTTATATGAGCCTTCTGAACACTGACCAGAAACGTGAGAAAGAGCATATGGCAACTATGTTGACTATGGCTCGCGACTATGCTCGCAAAAAAGGCTTCAAGGGCACATTCCTGATTGAGCCGAAACCAATGGAGCCATCAAAACATCAATATGATGTTGACACCGAGACTGTTATCGGCTTCCTGAAGGCTCACGGTCTTGACAAGGACTTCAAAGTTAACATCGAGGTTAACCACGCTACTTTGGCTGGCCACACCTTCGAGCACGAATTGGCTTGCGCTGTTGACGCTGGTATGCTCGGCTCAATCGACGCTAACCGTGGTGATATGCAGAACGGCTGGGATACTGACCAGTTCCCGATTGACCAATACGAATTGGTTCAGGCTTGGATGCAGATTATCCGCAACGGTGGTCTAGGCACAGGTGGTACCAACTTCGACGCAAAAACTCGCCGCAACTCAACTGACCTTGAAGACATCTTCTTGGCACACATCAGCGGTATGGACGCAATGGCCCGCGCACTTGAGAACGCAGCCAAATTGCTCGAGGAGAGCCCATACAAGAAGATGCTGGCTGCTCGCTACGCATCGTTCGACAAGGGCGAAGGCAAGAAGTTTGAGGAAGGCAAGATGACTCTTGAAGAGGCTTACGAGTACGGCAAGAAAGTTAACGAGCCGAAACAGACTTCAGGTCAGCAGGAGCTTTACGAAGCAATTGTTGCAATGTACGCTTAATCAGCGGTTTGCATATAACGAGAAAGGCGGAACTTGGTTCCGCCTTTTTTTTGTTTTGGGAATATTTTAAGACAAGCACATCGTCTATAAAATGGTAGATAAATTATTATAATTTAAAAGTTTAACATCTCCATTCGTGTTTTCAAAATCGCCAGAGTAGACAATTGCTTTTTTTGCAATAGGTGTTTTTATCCAATCCGATATTTGCCGCAAACTTTTTTCGAACGAGACATTGTAGGTCATTGCCGATTTTACCTCAATAGCAGTGATTTGGCCACCTTGTTTTAGCAAAATATCAACCTCATTTTGGTGTGAGTCGCGATAAAAAAAGACACCGCCGTCGAGACCTTGATTGTAACGATGTTTCAACACTTCCATAACAATCATATTCTCGAACAACGCTCCACGCATTTTGTCGCGGTCGAGTTGATTTGGTGTTTCAATGTCAAGCAGATAGCAAGCTAAACCAGTATCGTTGAAATAGATTTTCGGACTTTTCACCAATCGTTTCGAAATGTTCTCGAAATAGGGCGGCAGCAGATTAATAATGTAGGAAGCCTGCAAAACTGAAAGC
>JAEEPS010000055.1 GCA_016284875.1 Salinivirgaceae bacterium
GTGCCGGCGCGTCATCCCTTCCGCGAGCGGTTTGTAGTGTCGGCCACGGGCTACGTCACAATGCAGACAATTGTGTGGGTAACCAAATATTTTGTTAACGAGAAGCGCCCCGATTCCAACGCCCGCAACTCGTTTCCGTCGGGGCACACGGCAATGGCTTTTGTTGGTGCCGAAATGATTCGCAAGGAGTACGGAAACGCTTGGGGGGCAGGTGCTTACGTGTTTGCGAGCGGCATCGGCTTCATGCGCACCTACAACGACCGCCACTGGCTCAACGACGTGATTGGTGGCGCGGGAATCGGCATAATGGCGGCAAACATCGCCTACTGGGTGCTTCCGCTTGAACGCAAAATCCTGCGTTGGGATTCGGAATCGGCCGAAATGAGCATTGTGCCCATATATAACTCCGACGATAAAAGTTTCAGAATTGCTTTTACAGCAGTGTTTTAATCAACCAAAAAAGCCGCAAACCCTTTCGGATTTGCGGCCTGAATAAACTTATTATCTAACCTGATTTCTATGCCTTTGCGGCGGCCATTTTCTCGGCCTTGACGGTCTCGTTGACTGTCTGTTTTGCTGCTGCGGTTTCCTGTACGCTGGCGCTGTCCTCGATGGTGCGGTTAAGCATCGATTTGTGGTAGTAGCGCAAGCTGTGCTCCAACTGACGGGCCGAGCTGAAGTTCGAAACGCGTTTCAGATAGCCGATTACGCGTGTGCCGTAGTCGATGTTGGTTGAGCCGCACTTGCTGCACTTCTGCAGGGTGCGCTTGTCGATATAGTTGCACTCGTTGCAGATGGTGATTTTAATGTTGAAGCAGAAGTAGTTGCAACCAGCTTTGGCCGTAGCCTCGAGCAAACGAAGGAATCCTTCTTTGGTTGGTGCCTCCTCCAGATTCAGGTGCAGAGCCGAACCGCCGTCGAGATACTGTATGATGTCGCGGCCGTGAAGGCTGATTTTGTCCAGAATATTGATTGTCGGGTCCTCAACCGGGTAGAAGTACGAGTTGTAGCAGTCGCGCGGAACGAACAGACCGTCCTTCTTGTCCCACATTGCGTTCTTCACGCCAAGGTTCTCGGCCGGAACAAACTCGGTGTTGAACATACAGCCGTATTTCTTTTTGGCTTCTTTGTTCACCTCGTAGATAACCTTCAGGTGTTTCGATACAAAATCCTTGTACTCCTTGGTGTTGCGAGCTGAAATACCTTGGCTCTCGGCTGCCTCAACCATTCCGTTGATGCCGATTGTCGAGAACTGCTTGCTGAGCGAGATGAAGCCTGCCGAGTAAACCGGAAGCAGACCTGCGTCAACATATTGCTCGATAATCTTGCGGTAAGCAACCTGATATTTGATGATTTTCCAGATTTCTGTCCTCAAATCGCGGCCCTGCTGAACCAGACGGTTCATATTCAAAGTGATGACGTTCACTGAGCCTGTCGATACACCACCGGCGCCGAGCGAGTAACTGAACGTGTTGTCCGACAACTCGTTGCGCAAGCGGCAGCACGATGCAAGGCTGTCGGCATTTTCTGATTGGTAGATGAAGAACGAGTTGCCCTCGCTCAACTCCTGAGCCACTTTGCCGGCGAACTCCTGGTCAACAGGCTTGCCATCTTTCACAAGCATGGCGGCTGTTACAACTGGGAAGGTCAGAATGGCTTTTGTGCGCTCTGCGTTGAACCAGCGCATAAAGTGCCACTGCAGTTTGTCGAGTGTCTCCCAGTTTGGTGCGGTCATATCGGGGAAGACAAACGAGCCGAAGATGCTTTGGAAATATTCCTTGTCGAAAATTGAGATGTTCCAGAACACCGACTGATAGCCACGTGCTGCGGCTGGCTGGTTCACAGCGAACACAACGTGCTGCAGGTGGTTATCGATGATGTAACGATGTGTTTCAAGGTAGTTGTCGCCGTAGTCCTTGCGTGCGAAGTAGTCGAAGTACATCAGGAATTCAACAGTTGCCAAAGCACCGGCAAACTGCGAACTGATGGCGAATGTCAGGTTTACGAACTCGCCGCAGAAACTCTCCAGGTGTTTCGGTTTCAGGCTCTCGCCGCCGAGTTTTGTCAAACCATCGAGCAAGAATGGGAACATGCTGATTGACACGCAGTAAGGTTTCAGCGAAGTCTCATCGTGAACGTAGATTTCGTGAGCCTCAATCTGGCGGATGTACTCGTCAGCAGTCTCCTGTCCGAAGAGTTCGGCAATTTTCTCCTTCACCAGGTAACGGTTTACCTGAATGTTGATGTCTTTGTTCAACTCTGATTCCATTGTCGCAATGTTTTTCGACGTAACATTGGCGTTGGCATCCATTTTTGAACCGTCGGCAGCGTTAGAAGCGCCGATGTAGTCTTTGATAAATTTGGCTTTGGACTTTAGTTGGTCCTCTGTTAACCGCATCATAGCCTTACAAAGTTTTTAAAAATTGGTTATTAATAAGTTTATTAGTCTTTACTTCAACAAAACGCTGGTTGGTTGTGGGACACGCCAGTCCGCCGCGCTCCTCGACCCACGGGCCTGTCTTGAGCCACGTCAGGTTCGATTTGATGTCGTCGGAAACTGTTTCCTGCCCGGTGTAGAGGCAGGTGTCGAAACCGAGTTCCTTTGCCGTTGCCAGTTTGTGCACAAGCTCATCGGGATGCCACTCACCACCCATAAAGAGCACGCAGTTGGCATATCCGCGATATTTGTTCAGAATGTCCACATAGCGCTCATCGGTCAGGAGCTCGCCGTTGCCTTCCTTCCAAAGGAATGGCGAGTGGCAGCCCTTGCAATGCAGCGGACAACCCGAGATTGAGAAGCAGATACTTATCTGTCCCGGAACTTCCTGAAGCACTATGTCAACATCGTAGCAATACATTCAATCTTCGTTCGTTTAGGCGAAAAAGCCTCTTTTACCCCGTCTCGCGACGGAATGTTGTTCAAAAAATTCTTAACTCTTTAATTAGGTGATTGATGAGTGAATCTTTCGATTCACCAACCATCGATAGCAAATTTATTAGCGAAAAAATTGGTGCGTATACTCCACCATCTAATGTTATTAAACAGTTATTAACAACACTGACATTCAATGCGTTATGAAAAATTTTTCTTGATAAGTAACTACAAGCCAAAGACTTGTTGTTTGTTAACAGCCAAGTGTTAAAAGGTTAAAAAATGAGATTGCAGTTTTGGCCGATTTTTTGATTATAGAGTTATCGGATGTGCAAGTTTTGGAATCGGTGGGCCGAACCTTTCAAAACCTTCCATCGACAGCCAAACACCTTTTCAACCGATTGTCGCTATTTTTCGCAATTCGCCTTATTTTATCGAACGGACATCAAATATTCTTACCTATATTTGAGCCCGATTCAAAAACGTATGCGCCGCTTACTATTACTTATTATTGTCCCCGCGATTCTATGGTCGTGCTCGAACAGGCCTGCTGGTGAATCAGTATGCCTTGCCGATATGGACACCACAGTGAAGCCTCAGGACGATTTTTTCCGTTACGCCAACGGCGGCTGGCTCGACCGCAACCCCATTCCCACTGACAAAGGCTCATACGACATCAGCGACGCTCTTGAGGCAAAAATCAACCAGCAACTGCTCGACATATTGGACAGCTTGGCATCGAGCCAACTCGAAAAAGGCTCAATCCAGGAAAAACTTGCTCTTTTCTATAAAAGCGGAATGGATACTGCAACCCGCAACGCTAATGGTATCAAACAGATACAGCACATTATCGATTCCATCGACAGAATTGCCAGCATTGCCGATCTGCAGCACATGATGACAAAAATGAGTCTCCTCAATCTGAACACCCCGATCCATCCGCGCTGCTATCCCGACGTGAAGAACTGCCAAATGAGCGTGTTCACCATTTTCCAAGGCGGCGTGGGAATCGACGAGAACTATTTCAAATTTCCCGGCTCAGAAGATGTGATTGACGAATACAGAAAGCACCTGGAAAGACTATTCAACATTGCCGGCTACGACAATGCCGCGCAGATGGCCGTAACCGCCGTCGGTGTTGAACGGAAATTGTCAGAAATAATGGCCGACTATCTTCAATTGCAAGACCCCAATTATACCTATAATAAAATAAACTACGACGAACTGAAACGGCTCATGCCTGTGTTCGATTGGGACCAATATTTCGCCGACCTTGGCTGCCGGATTCCATCCGTAATTGATGTTACGCCGGGAACGAAATTCATCAGCGACTTTAACAATCTGATAACCGGCATCTCGCTCGATGACTGGAAAATATATTTGAAGACCCGCACAATCAACGGTTTGGCAGAATCGCTGAGCGAGGAATTTTCGAACGAGGATTTTGAATTCTACGAGCGATACATGAAGGGGGCCAAAGAAAAAAGTTCGCTACCGATGCGCGTTTTAATCCAGATGAACGACAGTTATGGCGACGCTCTGGGGCGCGAATATGTCAACCGCTATTTCTCACCCGAAACCAGAAAGGCTGCCGAAAAACTTTGTCAGAATTTGAAAAGCGCTTTCAGCGAGCACATTACAAAACTCGACTGGATGAGCGAGTCCACAAAAAAAGCCGCACTCGAAAAGGTTGAACGGATGGAAATCAAAATAGGCTATCCCAACAAATTTGTCGATTTTGCTGAGTGCGAGGTTGGCGACAACTATCCGGTCAACATCATGAATAATTTCAAAGCGCAAACTGAGTATGAGTTGCAATCTATCGATATGCCAACCGACAACGATGCGTGGTGGTCAACACCGCAAACCGCCAACATGTACTACATGAGGACTCAGAACTTCATTGAGGTGCCAGCGGCGATGCTCCAACCGCCGTTCTTCTACCCCGGCGGCGACGATGCGGTGAACTTTGGCGCCATTGGTGCCGCCATCGGGCACGAGATGACTCACGGCTTCGACGATGTCGGGCGCTTCTACGACAAAAACGGCAATCTGGCAAATTGGTGGAACAACCAAGACAGTATTGAATTTGAACGCCGCTCACAAAAACTTGTTGACCGTTTCAACTCGTTCATTGCCATAGACACTCTGCACATCAACGGCAAGCAGACTCTGAGCGAGAACATTGCCGACCTGGGCGGAATCAGCATCTCCTACACAGCCTTCAGCAACAACAAACAGAGCAACCGTCAGCAAACGGGCCGTCTGACTCCCGATCAGATGTTTTTCATTGCCTACGCACGCACTTGGGCTGGCGCTTACCGCGATGAGGCGGCCCGCACTCACGCCATGACCAACGAGCACGCCATGGGCAAATTCCGCGTTGAAGGTCCCCTACCCAACCTTAACGCCTTCACCGAGGCCTTCGGCATCAAACCCGGCGACCGCTACTATATTGCCGATTCGCTGCGCACGGAAATATGGTAATCTCGGCGTTTGCCGCCTATTCCGAAAAAAATCATTCAAAACGACATTAAATTCCTGTTTGCTGTCGTTTTTTGATATTTTTGGAAACTTAAAAAATGAACATACCTAAATGTCATAATATGAAAACAAGAAATCTAGTTTTAATCGCAATTGCCACTATATTTTGCAGTTGCAACAATTCAGAGAAAGCAAAACAGGAAGTCATCAGCAATTACAGCCAGGGACTGGTTGAGTTCTCGAAAATCAGCAGTATAGTATCCGGTGTGTCAAATGTCGGCCGCCCGAGCATCAATGTCGATTCGATAGCCAAAACAATCGATCCGAAAGACACTTACGAACACAATTTGCTGAAAATAAACGAAATGCAGTTTACGATTGCCAATGAATTGTCGTTTGCTTGGGTGAATATGTCGATGGATAAATACCTGCACACTGATGATGCCGTGGTGAGCCTTAGCAACACCAACGACAAGGATTCAACGGCTTTCCGCAGAGCTATTGTACAAAACTTGATTGACGCACGTTCAACTCTTGAAGAATGCTACGACCAAGAGGAACTTGACCTGCGCTCGCTCACCGAATTGTCTTTCGCCACACTCAAGGCTTTCAACACCTTCTGCTTCTGCTTCTATTTCGTTACTGACAACACTGATTATCTGACATTTTTCTCGTCAAGCAGCGAGAAACTCGACGCTTTTAGTTCTGTGGCTGACTCGATCTTCACTTGCAGCGAATTAACCGAAAAAGATGCTTTTGAAATGGCCGCCACACTTGAGGCCGCTGCATTCATAAACACAATGAACACTTTGTCGTTCAATATTTTATGGAGCAAAAATTCCGACAAGATGCAGGAAATGGCTGATTTCTTCAACAAATACTCGGAAATGACAAGAATGAGTTTTTTTGAATCGGCCTTCAAAGAGCCCATCTTCAACAAAAAAGAGTACATTGAATTCCTGAAGCAATCAACTGATTATAAGGTTGAACTGATGGAAATGGTGGTGAACTCTTTGCGACAATCATTCCAACAAAAATAACCTCAACAATAGCAACTATGAAACCACAACTACTAACGCTGCTGGCCACAGTAGCACTGACAGGCGCAACGGCTCAACTGCGGGCTCAAACGCCAATCTATCTTGATGTCAACCAACCAATTGAAAAGCGTGTTGATGATGCGTTGAGCCGAATGACCACCGAAGAGAAGGTGGCTCTGCTGCACGCGCAGTCGAAATTCAGCAGCGCAGGCGTGAAGCGCCTAGGAATCCCTGAAGTGTGGTGCTCCGATGGTCCGATGGGCATCCGCGACGAGGTGAAATGGGACGAGTGGGAACAAGCCGGCTGGACAAGCGACTCGTGCATTGCTTTCCCGTCACTCACCTGCCTTGCAGCAACCTGGAACCCCGAAATGGCCGCACTCTACGGCAAAAGCATCGGTGAGGAAGCGCTCTACCGTCGCAAAACCGTGTTGCTCGGTCCGGGCGTGAACATCTGCCGCACTCCGCTCAACGGCCGTACATTTGAATATATGAGTGAGGACCCGTATTTGGCATCGCAACTAGTGGTGCCTTACGTTAAGGGCGTTCAGCAAAATGGCGTTGCGGCATGCGTCAAGCACTTCGCACTCAATAACTTCGAGATAAACCGCTCATCGGCAAACGTGATTGTGAGCGACCGCGCTCTGCGTGAAATCTACCTGCCGGCTTTCCACGCCGCAGTAACTGAAGGCGGCGCTTGGGCCATTATGGGCAGTTACAACCTTTATCAGAAACAGCACTGCTGCCACAACAAAACGCTGCTCTGCGACATTCTGAAGGGCGAATGGAAGTTCGATGGAGTGGTCATCTCTGACTGGGGCGGCTGCCACAACACCGACGAAGCCGTGCACAATGGTCTAGACCTTGAATTTGGCACCTGGACCGGCGGAATGACCTGGGGACGCAGCAACTCGTACGACAACTATTTCTTGGCAAAACCATATCTTGATGGCATCAAGAGCGGGAAATACACTACCGAAGAACTCAACGACAAGGCTCGCCGCGTGTTGCGACTGATTTTCCGCACAACAATGTCGGGCCAGGCTAAATGGGGCTCATTATGCTCTGACGAACACTATGCCGCCGCACGCAAGATTGCCGGCGAAGGCATTGTCCTGCTCAAGAACGACCGCGCAATTCTGCCGATTGACGCAAGCAAAAAGCCAAAAATCCTTGTTGTGGGCGAGAACGCCATTAAGATGATGACCATTGGCGGTGGCTCAACATCGCTCAAGGTGCAGCGCGAACTATCGCCGCTCGACGGCTTGAAAAACCGCTTTGGCGCTGAAAATGTGACTTATGCGCGCGGCTACGTTGGCGACACTATAACATCGTTCGATGGAATTGAGACAGGCCAGAAACTTGCCGACCACCGTTCGACACAGGAACTGACCGACGAAGCCGTATCGATGGCGAAAAATGTTGATTTTGTGATATTTGTGGGCGGAATGAACAAGAGTGGCGGACAAGACTGCGAAGGCACTGACCGCAGTTCTCTCGAACTGCCTTATAATCAGAATAATGTAGTGAGCGAGATTGTGAAAGTGAACCCGAATCTGATTTTCGTGAACATCACAGGCTCACCCGTAACAATGCCGTGGCTTGGGCAGGTTCCAGCCGTTTTGCAGGCTTGGTACATCGGCTCCGAAGCCGGCAACGCCATTGCCGACGTTCTCACAGGCGATGTGAATCCTTCTGGCCGGCTGCCGTTCTCATTCCCCGCCAAACTCGAAGATATTGGCGCTCACTCAGTTGGCGACTATGTGAACAAACCAAGCCGCACGGTTGTCGATGTTGAGTATAAGGAAGATATTCTTGTCGGCTACCGCTGGCTAGACACAAAGAAAATCAAGCCATTGTTCGCTTTCGGCTACGGTCTGTCGTACACCACTTTCAGTTATGGCAAACCTTCGCTCAGCCAAGCCACAATGACAGCCAACGGCAGCGTAACAGTTAAAGTTGACGTCACAAACACTGGCAAACGCGCAGGTGCCGAAGTGGTGCAACTCTACATTGCCGACCTGAAATCGAGCCTGCCGCGTCCTGCCAAGGAACTGAAAGGGTTCAAAAAGGTGCAACTCAATCCTGGCGAGACCAAGACCGTTGAGTTCACCATCGACAGCAGCGCACTGTCGTTCTACAACGACACTAAAAAACAGTGGGAAGCCGAGCCCGGCGCTTTCGAAGCCATCATTGGCGCATCGGCAACCGACATTAAGGGAAAAGTAAAGTTTGAGTTGAAGTAGTAGTAAGTTTTAAGAATAGTGAGAAAGGCATAGGTGATTGTCACTTATGCCTTTTTCTTTTGGGCCAAAGGATTTCGTATAAATAAAAAACAGCGGTCGTCATCACGACGACCGCTGCCCCAAACCTAATTTCATTATGAAAATCTATTTATCGATTCAAATATAGCATTTTTCACTATACAAAACACAATCAATATGTAGAAAAATAAAAAAAGACAAATCGCAATGATTTGTCTTTCAATATTTCGTGGAGAATATCGGAATCGAACCGATGACCTCTTGCATGCCATGCAAGCGCTCTAGCCAGCTGAGCTAATCCCCCATGCGGGTGCAAAAGTATAAAATCATTCTAAACGTGCAAACTCAAATCCCAAATCCGTGAAATATTGTAGAACGCGCGGAAGGGCGAAGTAGAGATTCATGCGAGCCTTCACGGAGTCGTGGAAGGTGATGATGGAGCCGCCTGTGGCATAACGCTGCACGCAATTGTAGCACTCATGCGGCTTCACGCGGTGATTGTAGTCTTCGGGCATCACATCCCACAGAATCATGCGATAACCCTGCTGACGCAAAGGCTCAATCTGCTTTTTTGTAAAACGGCCATACGGCGGGCGCATTAAGTGAGAATCAACATATTGCGAGGCCAAATCGACATCATCAATATACTCTTTGGCGCTCACCTTCCATCCGTTCAGATGGCTGTAGGTGTGATTGCCGACTCCGTGCCCTTCGGCAATAATGCGCTCATATATTTCAGGATAATGGTCGACATTGCGGCCAAGACAGAAGAATGTGGCTTTGGCGTTGTATTCGGCCAGATTATCGAGCACCCATTCGGTGACGCCAGGCGTAGGACCGTCATCGAAAGTCAGATACAGTGTTTTGGGCGCGCCTTCGACCTTCCATTGGAATTTCGGGAAGAAACGCCTCACAAACTCTGGCGGGTGATTAATTACTCGAATCACTGTTTTAAAATTTCGCCCGCAAAAATATCAATTAAAACCGACAATGGCTGGACAATAAACAAAAAAGGCGAACCGAAGTCCGCCTTTAATATCAACATATAATGTTCAAATTAAGCCTGTGCAGGAGTTTCTGTAGCCTGCTCTGGTGCTTTTGCATCTTTCGAGCGTTTCGACAGGAAGATGAACAAGCCAACCACAGCCGCGATCAGAATGCCTGCCAAAATCGGGCGATAGAACAGCCATGCTATTGCAATGATTACCAGCGACCAAGCAAAGCCAACCACGCCGCAGACAATGCTGATACCCACATTGGCAATGTTGGCAAGGAACGGCAGAACCTTCAGCAATGCTATAACCAGACCGAAGATGCCCTTCAGACCGAAGAACACGAGCAGGAAGCCAACCAAACGAAGCAGCCAAGTCAGGAAATTGTTCGAACTCTCGGCTTGCTCCTGAAGGCTTTCGAGTGAACGTGTGCCCATATAAAGGCCACCAACGCCCTTGCCGTGTTTTGCGTCAACATAGTGCTCAAATGTGTTGTTAACCGCTCTTGCCCAAATGGTTACAGTAGCAGGCATTACCTTAGTGAAGGTGATTCTAATATCGCCAATGGCAGGGCTATTCGGATTCTCACCCAAATAAACCTGGTTGTTTGTAACGGTTACAAAATTCAGGCTGTCGCCTTTCGAAAGAGTTTGAGCAACAGTTTTGTTGAGATCGGCAATTTTTTCGGCTGACAGGCTCACTGCAATCGGTTCGCTGCCCGAGATGCTCGAAATCATGCCTTCAGGCAGGATATAAGCGCCAACGGTTACGTTTTTTGCCTGGAAATCAGCGTTCTCTATATTGCTCATCAAAACAAAATTCTTGTTTTGATAATCTGCGTCTTTGAATTCCGATGAATTAACATATGACGATGTCCACTCTTTGCTGTACGTGTAAGTTGTTGTGGTTTCTTGTTTTCCGCCAACCTTGTCCTCAGTTTTCGACTGAGAGTGCTCAACCCACTGGAAGAACTCAACCTTACGCTCGATGCGGATGGCTGTTTCGCCAATTCCGAAGAATGGGTCTGAAACATAATCGTCGGTTTTTGCAAAACCTGAAGCGCAAATCATCTGGCCGTTAAGTGCCTGATTGTAATTGTCTAGGCTGGCAACAGGAGTTGTCTGCTCGACAGCGTTTTTGATTGATTTTGCTGTTTTAACAGCGCGGCCCTCATTCCACCAAAGCAGAACTGTACCGATGATAAGCAATAAAAAGCCTGATAAAATACCTTTCACGGAGTTGGTTATGCGGCTGCCATATCCAACTGTTGTTGTTTCTGTGTAAGCCATAATTAAAATAGTTAATAGTTAATTCGCACGAAAGTATATAGTTTTTGCCAATGTTGTATTACTTAATTTGAGTAGAAACAAATAATTATGTCCGTCAAGCAGGCAGTAAATTGATTATCAATAAGTTATTTTATAATAAATTATTTTCAATCGAAAACCGACACATTCTAATTCTGCCTATCAATCCACAAAAAAACCGCCACACATTGCTGTATGACGGTTCTCTCTATTCTAATCAGAATTCTATCCAAGAATTGCCTTTACACCTGGCAGAACCTTACCCTCGATGGCCTCGAGCAGTGCGCCGCCGCCAGTTGAGATGTAAGAAACCTTGTCGGCCAAGCCGAATTTGTTGATGCAGGCAACCGAGTCACCACCGCCGATGAGCGAGAATGCGCCTTCTTTGGTTGCGTCAGCAATGGCATTGGCAATGGCTTTTGAACCAGCAGTGAAATCATCGCACTCAAATACGCCTGCAGGACCGTTCCACAGAATGGTCTTAGCGCCCTTGATGGCTGCAGCGAATTTCTTCTGGCTCTCTGGACCAGCGTCCAAACCTTCGAAACCATTCTCGATAGCGTTTGACGGGCAAACCTTAACTTGTGCGCCCGGTTTCAGCGACATTGAGTCGAAATCGAATGCGTTGGTAACAACCGAGTCGGTGCCAAGTACCAGATTAACACCTTTTTCCTTTGCTTTCTTCATTACGTCGAGAGCAAGGTCGAGTTTGTCTTCCTCGCAGATTGAATTGCCCACATTGCCGCCTTGTGCTTTAGCGAAGGTGTAGGTCATACCGCCGCAAAGAATCAGGTTGTCAACCTTATCCATCAGGTTCTCGATGATACCGATTTTGGTTGATACCTTGCTACCACCCATGATTGCGGTGAACGGACGTTTGATGTTGCTCAGGATGTTATCGACAGCCTGAACCTCTTTTTCCATCAGCAGACCAAGCATCTTGCTGTTAGCGTCGAAGTAGTCGGCGATGACTGCTGTTGAAGCGTGTGAGCGGTGAGCAGTTCCGAAAGCGTCCATTACGTAAACGTCGGCGTAAGAAGCCAGAGTTTTGGCGAACTCTTTCTGTTTTGCCTTCATCTCTTTCTTAGCGGCGTCGTAGTTCGGATCATCTTTCTCAATGCCAACAGGTTTGCCTTCTTCCTCAGGATAGAAGCGAAGGTTCTCAAGCAACAGAACGTCGCCTGGTTTCAGGGCTGCGGCTGCATCGGCTGCCTTTGCGCAGTCAGGTGCGAACTTAACTGCAGTGCCAAGAGCGGCTGCAACAACGTCGGTAATCTGACCAAGCGAAAGTTTTGCAGATACTTTGCCTTTCGGCTTGCCCATGTGCGACATGATGATGAGTGAACCACCGTCGGCCAATATTTTCTTAAGTGTTGGCAGTGCACCGCGGATGCGGGTGTCGTCGGTGATTTTTCCGTTCTCGTCCAATGGAACATTGAAATCCACGCGGACGATTGCCTTCTTTCCTTTGAAGTTGAAATCGTTGATTTTAACCATTTTATTAAATTTTAAATGTTAGAGTTGCGCAAATAAAACAACCGCTGAACCTTGCTTGGTTCGGCGTGCGAATATAAAGATTTTAGTGGTAGATTCCATTATTGTATCCGATTTAAGTATTTCAAGTAACAATTGGCTGCAGAGCCGTCAGCAGAGACCGTTTTTTCTGATTTTAGACAAAGTTTGCTTTTTGTAATGCAAAATTTCTAAATTTGCGTCGTTCACAAAAAGAGTACATAATGAAACTTATAAAAATAGGTCTTTTGGCCGCTTTATTTTCGTTACTGTTTAATACTGACATTTTTGCACAAAGCGCTGATTATCAATTTTTGACAAACATCAAACCTGACATGCAGCGCAAGGTTCTGGCAAACGAACTCTTTCTCTCGCCCGACGGCAAGCACATCATTGTCAACTACGGAAACAAGCCGACATTCATTGTGGCCTACTCAACCGAAGACTGGAAGCAGGTGGCCATTTTCCGCCTGACCGACTGGGTTGATTTTTCGAGCGCCTACGTCGATACCACAAACCAGCAGTTCTACGTGAAAATCTCGCGTGCCTCAACACAATACCACCGTCTCGACATGAAAGAGAAAACGCAGGATATTATTCCTTGCGACATCACTCCGCGCGGCTGTCCGCATATCGAGATTAAGATGGACGTTAAATCACTGTATACCAAAGACAAAAAGTATTATATCGCCATCAACAAGCAGAACAAGCGCGAGGTTAAAGTTTACCAAAAACGTACGGAATAACTGCTCTATTTCACTGGCGATAGTCCTATCTCCTTACCTTTCTGAAGCATAAACTGATAGGCTGCCTCATATGAATTTTCGATAACGCCGTCGAGAATGGCGTCTTTGATGGCACTTTTGATGATACCGATGGCAGGACACGGCGGCAGAGCAAACGTCTCGATGATGGTCTCGCCCGAGATTGGCGGCTGCCAGTTACGCACACGGTCCTTCTCCTCCACCTCAACCAACTTGCGTCTTACAAGTTGATAATTATCAAGATAGCGCGACACCTTATCGGGATTTTTCGATGTGATGTCGGCATCACAGAGCAACATCAGGTCGTCGATATCGTCGCCAGCCTCGAAGAGCAGACGGCGCACGGCGCTGTCGGTGACAATCTCCTCAACCAGCACAATCGGGCGCATGTGCAGCATCACAAGTTTCTGAACGTACTTCATCTTCTCGTTCATCGGCAGTTTCAGGTTCTTGAAGATTCCTGGAACCATCTTGCCACCAACAAACTCATGGCCATGGAAAGTCCAGCCCGTGCCCTTCACGTAGCGTTTGGTGACGGGTTTGCCGATGTCGTGCAGCAGCGCAGCCCAGCGCAGCCAAAGGTCGTCGGTATGCTCGCAGATGTTGTCGAGCACCTCCATCGTATGGTAAAAATTGTCCTTATGGCGACATCCGTCAACAACCTCAATGCCTTTCAGAGCCTCAAGTTGCGGGAACACAATCGCCAAAAGGCCAACCTTTTGCAGCAGTTTGATGCCTGCAGACGGCCGCGGCGAGAGCATAATCTTGTTGAACTCCTCCGACACGCGCTCCATTGAAATGATGCGAATGCGCTCGCGGTTGCGGACAATCGAGTCGAGCGACTCATCGGTGATGCGGAAGCCGAGTTGGCTGGCAAAACGGATGGCGCGCAGCATACGCAGCGGGTCATCGGAATAGGTAGTGTCGGGGTCGAGCGGCGTACGGATTATCTGATTTTTCAAGTCTTCGATGCCGCCGAACGGGTCCACCAGTTGTCCGAAACGGTCGGGATGAAGGTCGATGGCAAGGGCGTTGATGGTGAAATCACGACGGCGCTGGTCGTCCTCAAGCGTGCCGTTTTCAACCACTGGCTTGCGCGAATTGCGGTTATACGACTCCTTGCGTGCGCCCACAAACTCCACATCCACACCACGATAGCGGAACATTGCCGTGCCGAAATTTTTGTAAGTCGATACCTTCGGATTCTTCAGCAGCCGAGAAGCCACCTCCTGCGCCAACTCAATGCCGCTGCCAAGCGTCACCACATCAATATCCTTCGACGGACGGCCGAGCAACTTGTCGCGCACAAAGCCTCCAATGACGAAAGCCTGTTGGTCGCGCTCGCCCAAAATCTGCGATATCGTTTTGAAAATGACGTTGTTAAGGTATTCCTTCATCAAACTGCCGATTGAGCCGCAAAGGTAGAATTATTTTAAATCTAAAGGAGTTGAGAGGTTTAGAAGTTGAGACATTCGCTGATAATCACCATAATATCAAACAATTAAACAGATAATCAACAACAAAAAGAATTCGATTTTTGCCATTTTTTCAGCACCAAAGCACTTGTTAATCCGCTAACATTTAATAATTTTGTAATTTAATAAACCATTCATTAAGGCTGCAGACAGTCATGATGGTTGATGTGAGGAAGCAACAGGCTTAAAGGGAAAACGTTAAGCATAAATGATTTACAGGCTAAATCAAATTCGGGGAGCAATCATCGCATGTGCGTTGATAATGTCTGTATTGTCAGGAAACGCGCAGAATGTTAATGGCAAAATTACTGACAATCAGAACGATGTGGTATCGAACGCCGTTGTGATTCTACGGAATCGTGACACGGCTTTTGTGCAAGCCACCACCACCGACTCGCTTGGCCGATTCAGCCTGCAGATTGATTTTGCAAGTGGTTTTGTCTCGGTTCAGCACCTCTCCTATGCCGACCACACTGTTGCGTTTGCCAACAACGACTATTCTGCGCTGAAAAACATTGTTTTAACCGATAAAAATACTCAATTGGACGCCGTCACGGTGAGAGCGGGCGCGCAAACGGTCACAGTGAGAGACAACGCGCTGGTTTTCAACGCGCAGCGCATTGCCGAGCAAAAAAGTGTGACATCGGCTTTTGATTTGCTGAAATATGTTCCTGGCGTTAGTACCCGAAACGACGAGATTGGCCTGACAGGCGCCGCTCAACTGACCGTGATTGTCGACGGCAAGGCTACAATGTTGAGTAACAGCGATATTGCAGAGATGCTGAAAGCCATGCCCGCCAGCCGAATAGGCGACATTGAGGTGATGTATCGCGCTCCTGCGAAATACGGAGTCAAAGGTGCGCTAATCAACATTGTGACAGACAAAAGCGAGAACAGAGCCCCTGTTGAGGCCGAACTTGCGACTGAATATCAGCAGAAATTCTACGCTTCGGGCAATTCGCGGGCAAACATCGCATTCCATGGCGACATGATTGATTTGGATGTTTTGGGAAATGCGACGTACGGCACTCGGAGAACTGACCTATTTGATTATTCGATAAATAATTACAAAGACACGAAAACCATAATCGACCAGGAGTCAAACTCGGCTACAGGCTATGGTTCGGGCGTGCTGCGGACATCGATGGACTGCAATTTCAGCAATGGCAACATGCTCTCGCTGATGTATTATGGCAAAGGTTACAAATCATCGGACGAGACAGGTTCTGATGCTAATTTCTTGTATAACAATGGAGAAACTAGTCTGGTGAACAGCACCAACAACGAAGATGACCACTACAATTTGCACAATGTGAATCTGAAAGGCATTTTTGGCGGGGCGAACATTACCGCCGACTACGTGTCGTATCGCGAAAAGATGGAGACTGAATACAGCGACAAGATAAAAGACAGTATTACAACAGATTATCATCACAATTCTGACAGAAATATAGGGCAGATAAAACTGCTTGCATGTTACGACTGGGCCATCAGCGACGCTTGGCAGTTGAGCACAGGCGTGCAGGGCACAATGACGAACTCCGCCACCGAATTGAGATACTACTATCCGCAAAATGGTGTGTATAAACTTGATAACAACAGCAATAGCGACAACACGCAGACCGAGCGACGTTTTTCGGCTTTTGTTGAGACTGCGAACACATTGTTCGACAGCGTTCAGTTGGATTTCACCCTCGAACTTGAATATTTCAAATCGGACTACGATGAAAACGGTACAAAATCAACTCTTTGGGACGAGTGGCGGTTGTGTCCAAGCCTGTCGCTCATGTGGCCGATGAAGCGCGATATTCTGCAACTTTCGCTGGCCACTTACAAAAACTATCCGTCGTACTGGGAGTTGAGTCCTCACATCTCACAAATGAATCCATACAAATTTGGAATCGGCAACCCGAAACTGAAACCATCGACAAATTATGATTTCAATCTTGCTTATCTGATTAATAAACAATACACTTTGGAGTTATACTGCATGTATGAGAAAGACGCTTACCGCGAACTGCCATATCAGAATGCCCAGGAACTTCGAAACTACTATCAATCAGTCAATTTCGACTATATAATAAATGGCGGAGTTGGTGGCGAACTGCCGTTCAGCATCGGTTTTTGGGAGCCAACCCTTGGCGGATATCTCATTTACACGAGAGACAAAATGTCTGATTTTCACGGATTAGCGTTCGACAGAGACAATTTCTTCGTCTCGTTGAGTATCGAAAACACATTCTCGGCATCTGACAATTTGCTGTTCACGCTCAACGCCGAATACATGTCGAAATCGATTCAAGGAATCTACGACATGAACTATGGCTACAACCTTGAAGTGGGCATGAAATGGGGCATTACGGACAATCTGACGTTCACCGCCAACTGGACTGATATTTTTGAACGCTGGGGACCGTACCCTGCCACTGTGGATTTCAACGGACAGTACAACAAACTGGACAGGAAACTCTACAACTGCTTCAACGCCTCACTCGTATGGCGCATAGGCGGATTCAATGCTAAAGTGGTGGAAATGACCGATACCGAACGCATGGAAAGGTAATTCCCAAAAACCTATTCAGCGTTCCCCTACTCTTCTTCCTACAATCTTTCTTTCATCCGATTAACGTAATCGATGATGGCTGCGACTGTCTCCTCAACACCAAGTCGCGACACGTTGAGCGACAAATCGTAGGTGGAAGCCAATCCCCAAGTTTTGTTCGAGTAGTAATTATAATAGGTGGCACGACGCTTGTCGTTCCGTTCAATCATAGCACGGGCTTTGTCCTGCTCAATTGGCATGCGGGCGCAGACGCGCTTGATACGGTCGGGTAAATCGGCATGCAGAAAAACACTGATGCAGTTTGGAAAATCGCGCAGAATATAATCGGAACAGCGGCCCACAATCACGCAGTTGCGCTCAATGGCAAGGCGACGGATGACATCGCTCTGCACCTTGAACAGATGGTCGTCGGACATATAGTTGTCGGTCGGGCTGAGCATGGAAACAAACTCGCCAAACGACTGAAAAATGCCTTTCTGCGGCTGCTCATCGACAGCCTCAAAAACCTCGGGCTCAAAGCCTATCTCCTTCGCCGCCAAAGCAAGCAGTTCCTTGTCGAAATAGTCGTAGCCCAATTCTTCGGCCAGCCGCTGACCGATAACTCTGCCGCCGCAACCAAACTGACGGCCTATGCTGATTGTGATTTTTCGCTCGCTCATAACTTTCAAAATATCAATTCGCAAAAATATGCGAAAAAGCAATGCCACGCATGCAAACTATAGCGCATACGTGGCATGTTGATTAATATTCTCGTCTATCAGAAAAGTTTTGGATAATTCTTTTCCGCCTCAATTTCTTCTTTTTCATGTTTGCGGTAGACGTACGACACACCGTACTCGGCAGCCTTCTCGCGCTTGACAGCGGGTGTATTGTTGCTGAAATGATCCTCAATTTCGTTCCAAAGGTTAAGGATTATGCTGTCGGCCTTGCCGCGAAGTTCAGAAATTTTAGCAAGCGCCTTTGCGTTCGAATCCTGCAAGCCTTTCTGCGATATGTTCAAGCGCACAAAATCCTCGTAGTGAACCTTAACTCTAGCGATTGTTGGATTGGTAACCGGAGACAATCCTTCCGATATACGAAGTTGTTCGCCATCAATCAGTTTCTTTCCCCATTCTATCACATCGTGTTCGGTGTTGAGTTGCGGCAGTTTGGTCTCGTCCGACGGCAGGTCGAAATACTTACGAGTGTCGGGTTTCATCTCGCCGCGAGCGATTGCAAAGTTCAGAACCTGAATAAAATGCGATATGTAGAGCCGTGCTTTGCGGAAACTCTCCTGATGCTGCTTGTTTTTCGACGTCTGACGTTCAAAAACATCACGCTGCATCATGATTGCCTGATTGAATTCGGGCAGGAAATAGCGCAACTCCTGAAGTGTGGCCGCGCTGTACGGCAAATCCATCGGCAAAACATTTTCTGATTTTGAAAGCGCTTTTTGCATCGCACGCAAACGCGCACTATCCGTGTTAGGTAACCTTCTGTATGGCATGATTCAAAGAATAAAATGTGTTGTTTGAAAAACGCTACGAATATAGGGTTCTTGTTTTAAAAATGCAACTATTCGCAAAAATATTTTTCTAATTTCCAAATGGTTACATAAAAGCAAGAAAATAATAATAGTCAAAACAACTAATAATCAACATGTTAATAACGAACGATTAACTAAAAACTTCCAAAAGCTAACAGAGTTATTAAGAATTTTTGTTGATAATTTTATTGGAAAAAGGCAAAAAGACGATGGCTACTGACGCCGAAAAAGCGAGTAGAGAATACCTGGAACAAAAACAAAATGCTAAAAAAAGGGCTGGAAAAGGGGCTGATGAGACTAAACAATGCTAGAAACAGCATTATCTCACGTTTTCATTTTTTTCTTCTTGGCTGCAGGGAACAACACATTATTTAATATAAGCCGATAGCCGGGCGAATTTGGGTACATCTCGAGTTTTGTCGGCTTATCACCCACAAAATGCTGATAATCTTCCGGATCGTGTCCTCCGTAAAACGTCCAGGTGCCTTGTCCGAATTCACCATGAATGTAACGGGCCTCACCTGCCGACTTGTTCTCGCCCATCACCAACACGTTCGGCTTCAGCAGTGATGATTTGTAGGCCGTGGTCTGCCCCATGAAACCGCGAACTGTGCTTTCGTGATTTTGGCAGAGCATTGTTGGCACAGGGTCCCACTTGGCCGAGAACTCAAACAAGGTGAAATAATCATCGTCGCGGGCCACATGGCGGGTTGATGTCACATCAATATCGGAATACTCATAAACAAGAGGATTGCGCTCGAGTGTGAAGTTGTAGAACGCAAAAGTGTTGTCGAAGTTGAGTTTCGACTGGGCATCGGGAGCCATAGCGTCACCATCGTACATCGTGTCGCAGATGTCTGTATTGGCCGCTGCGAGCGCGATATCGTAAGAATCGGTTGCAGAGCACATTGCAAACAAAAAACCGCCATTAGCGACATACTGTTTGATGGTTTGCGCCACATATAACTTTAGTTTGGAAACTTTGTTGAATCCTAATTTACGAGCCTCCTCTTCAGCGTTATGCACTTGGCTTGTATACCATCCCGTATTTTTATAGGCAGCATAAAATTTGCCGTACTGCCCCGTAAAATCCTCATGATGAAGGTGAAGCCAGTCGTATTTCGAGAGTTCACCATTGACAATTTCTTCGTCGTAGATGACAGTGTAAGGTATTTCGGCGTAGGTAAGCGCCATGGTCACGGCATCGTCCCATGGCAGTTTGTCCTTGGGCGAATAGACTGCTATTTTCGGCGCCTTCTCAAGTTTCAGAGCATCCATGTTTACATCTTCACGGCCGATTTCGTCCAGAATTCCTACCACTTTGGCATCTGCCAAAACCTCAAAACTAACATTGCGGATAACGCACTCTGTTTCAATGGCTTTGCTGTACGGAATCAAGAAACTTCCTCCCCGATAGTTGAGCAGCCATTGGGCACTGATTTCATTCTCGAGCACCCAATAGGTTATTCCATAGGCTTTCAGATGGTTGCTTTGCGTCTCGTCCATCGGAACGAGCAAACTGAGTGCTGCCGCCGAATGACTTAGCAGCACCATCACGCCTAATATCAATATCTTAACTGCCCGCAACACTCTGTTGGTTTAAAATGGAACATTATCGGTTGGCATCATCGACGAATCTTGAAGCGCACCGGGCGCAGAATCAAAACTTGTGTTTGGCGAGAAACCACTCCCCGCATCAGCCATACCTGCATCAGAATTTGCAGGAGCATTCATTCGCGATTGGAAAGTAGTTACAGAGCCCAATGATTCGGGGTCGCAGAACTGAGTGAACTCGCTCTTGAACTGCAGACGCACATCGTCAACTGCACCGTTACGGTGCTTGGCCACAATAATTTCGGCCAAACCGATGAGTGAGTTTCCTGCTTCGTCTTGCTTAAATCCGTAATATTCAGGGCGATGTATGAAGATTACCATATCAGCATCTTGCTCAATGGCTCCCGACTCACGCAAGTCGGACAACTGCGGGCGCTTATCGCCACCGCGCTGCTCAACGTTTCGGCTCAACTGGCTGAGCGCGATGATTGGAATGCCAACCTCTTTTGCTATCGCCTTAAGATTTCGCGAAATGGTGCTCACCTCCTGCTCACGGCTCTGCATGTTGGTGCCAGCCGACATAAGTTGAAGATAGTCGATAATGGCTATCTGAATATCGTGAAGTTTTTTCAAACGCTTGATTTTCGAACGGAACTCGGTAATTGACAGCGCCGGTGTTTCATCGATAAACATTGGTGCACTTTCAAGAACTTGCAATTTGTCATCAAGATTAGCCCATTGCTCCTTCGTAAGCCGTCCGGTTTTCAACACCGAACTCGGAATCTCGACCGTGCTACTTATTACACGGTCAATGAGTTGCACCGACGACATCTCCAATGTGAAGACCGCAACAGGTATTTTCCTGTCGACCGCCATGT
Source organism: Salinivirgaceae bacterium (assembly GCA_016284875.1). Classification (GTDB taxonomy): domain Bacteria; phylum Bacteroidota; class Bacteroidia; order Bacteroidales; family SZUA-534; genus RUG13583. Next base: position 21,231 of record JAEEPS010000055.1, read on the forward strand.
TTTTAGCCATCGAGAGCACAAAAGCCGTTTTTCCCATAGCCGGACGGGCCGCAATAATTATAAGGTCGGATTTCTGCCAGCCTAAAGTCAGTTTATCGAGGGCGGAAAAACCACTCGGCACACCAACCATTCCGTCTTCGCGTTTCGACGCTTCCTGCAATTGCTCATAGGCATCGCGAAGCACCTGACGCATACTTTGCACCTGTTTTTTCACATTGCCGGTAGTCAAATCGAAAAGGCTCTGTTCTGCCTTATCGAGCATCTCCTGAACATCCTCAACATCCTCAAAACCACGTTTTTGCATTTCGGCTCCTATGCGGATAAGTTCACGCTGAGTATATTTCTGCGCAATAATTCTTGCGTGATATTCGATATGTGCTGTCGATGCGATTCGGTTGGTGAGATAAACAAGGTATGACGGACCTCCCACGGCATCCAGTTCCTTGTCGATTCTTAGTTGTTGCGAAACCGTGTTGATGTCGATTGGATGCTTTGTCGACAATTTTTGGATGGCATCGAAAATCTTGCCGTGCTCTTCCTTATAGAAATGCTCAGGTTTCAGTATTTCAGATATTTGCAGAAATGCATCGCTTTCGAGCATCAGGGCTCCCAAAACCGATTCCTCAAAATCGACAGCCTGCGGTGGTACCTTACCTGTCCCTGCGAACAAACTTTCTGTTGGCTCAACTTTAGCCGGTGTGAATTTCTTTGCCATAAAAATTATTTTTTCGATGACGCAAAATTAGGCGGGCAACCGTTTGCTCACTAAAATTATTGGCTATATTTATAAACAAAAACGAATAAAACTGACATTGAATATGATAGTCCGTCCGAATGCAAAAATTAACATCGGTTTGAACATTGTTGAAAAGCGTGCCGATGGCTTCCATAATCTTGAAAGTCTGATGGTTCCGTTCGGTTTGACCGACGAATTGAAATTAACAGAGAACAAGCGACACGGTGCAAAAAAGTTCGAGTTGGTGATTGACGGCCTTGCTGTCGATGGTTCGCTCGATACCAACCTTGTGAGCCGCGCCTACCATCTGGTTAACGCAGACTATAGCCTGCCGCCAGTGCGTGTCGTGCTCAAAAAGAAGATTCCGCTGGGCGCCGGTCTGGGTGGCGGTTCTGCCGATGGCGCATTCACCATCACGGCACTCAACAAGATGTTCGACCTAAATTTGAGCGATGAAACAATGCAGCGTTACGCGGCAATGCTCGGCAGCGACTGCGCTCTTTTTGTGCAGAACAAACCCGCTTTTGCAACCGGCCGCGGCGAGATTCTTAAACCCGTGGACATCAATCTGAAAGGCTACTCGATTGTGATTGTGAAGCCCGATGTGCACGTGAACACCGCGCAAGCCTACAAACTACTTACTCCGCACCGTCCCGAAACGCCCATCACCGACCTGCTTGACAAGAAACCCGAAGAGTGGCGCGGCAAGATGGTTAACGATTTCGAAGCACCTATTTTTGAGATGTTCCCCATTCTGGCCGACATTAAAGCGGCACTCTATAACGCAGGGGCTGCGTTTGCCTCGATGTCAGGCAGCGGATCGGCCATCTACGGATTGTTT
>JAEEPS010000056.1 GCA_016284875.1 Salinivirgaceae bacterium
AAACAAGAACTGTTCATCTGGCTTATACTTAAGCAGTTCGCCAAAGAAATCCATCATCTCGGGCAGCATATACCAAGTGCCAACCGAGCCCAGATACGACAGCACGAATGCATTGGGGCTGATATTCAATTTTTTGCGCCAATTGTCAATATCCGCCTGATTAACAGCGTTATAATCAAAGTGATTGACATCGGCGCAGCAGGGAATAACCGTTATTTTGTCGGCCGCCACATTGGGCAGATTCCATTGCAGAATCTCGCTTTTGGCGGCGTTGGTCAGACTCACAATGGCGTCCGATTCGGTCATAAACACCTTTTCCTTACGCTTGAAAAAGTTATATACAAGCCTGTAAATCAGTTTTTTGGTATTCCAGATATTGCCATCAACTCGCTCATCGGCATAGAAGCCGCGCATATCGAACACAAAGCGGCAACCGAACTTCTTTCTCAGCGTAAGTCCCACAAAAGCAGCAATATAACTGCGGCAATGCACAATGTCGAAGCCACTACGCCGCTGAAGCAATAGTGCCAAACGCTTGATTTTCAGAATATCCTTCAGCGTTGACACGATTGGCGGACGTTTGGTGTAAACCGTTGGTTGCCAATCGATTCCCGCTTCTGCCACAATCTTTTCGACAGTGGCGCGGCCAGCAGCAAAAACTTCGGGCTTTTCGGCGCTTATGAGCGTGATTTGGTGTCCGCGTTGCGCCAATCCGCACAGGTACGGCAGCACCTGCGACTGCCCCAGAGCGTCGGTCATTCCGTCGTACGATATGTATAAAGCCCTGCTGTTCATTGGTTTAGAACGAAATCAAATATTGCTTTCTCATCTGCGCGGTCGAACCAGTGCATTTGCGGATAGCGGTTGAACCACGTCATTTGTTTTTTTGCGTAACGCCGTGAGTTTCTTTTGATTAGGCGCACGGCTTCGTCAAAATCATACTCGCCGTCGAAGTAGCCGAAAAACTCTTTGTAGCCGACCGTGTTGAGTGAGTTCAACTGCTTGTATTGGTGCAGATTACGCGCTTCGGCTTCCAATCCTGCGGCAAGCATCGCGTCAACGCGGCTGTCGATACGGTCGTAGAGTTTCTGGCGGTCCATTGTCAGGCCAACCATCACAATGTCGAACGGCCGCTGCTTGCCTTGCCCTGTCCGCAGCGACGAGTATGTCTTGCCCGTCTGCGCAATCACTTCAAGGGCCTTCAGCACACGTTTAGGGTTCACAATGTCGGCTGTGTTGTAATAGTCGGGGTCGAGTTGTGCCAGTTCGGCACGCAAGGCGTCAATACCTTCATTTTTAAGGCGTTGCATCATCTGTGCACGAATTTCGGGCGACGCTGTCGGCAAATCGTCAATGCCCTGCACAACAGCATCGATATACATTCCCGAACCACCAACCATCAGCACCTTGTCGTGCGTGGCGAACAGCGTATCGAGCAAATCGAGCGCCTGCAACTCGAACCGTCCAGCGCTGTAATAGTCTGTTATCGAGAGATTTCCAATGAAATAGTGCTTCACCTTGGCCAACTGCTCTGCCGACGGTGGCGCAGCGCCAATCTGCAGTTCGCGATACATCTGCCGCGAGTCGCACGACACGATTTCGGTGCCCAACGCCAGAGCCAGTTCAATGCTCAAGTCGGTCTTGCCAATGCCCGTAGGGCCCGTCAGTATTATCAGTTTTTTGCGCTGCATTCTTTTGGTTGTTAGTCCGTTACGCTGATAAATCTTCTATTGGCAGTTGACCTTTATTTAAAAAAAGACCAATGCCGAACCGACATTGGTCTGAGAAAATACTATTGTGCTAATTTACTTTTTCTTATACGAAACACTCAAGGCAGCAATTTTCTCCCTTACTTCTTTCTGTCCTGTCGTGTTGACTACAAGGTCGAAAACGCGTTCCACCTCGCCCAATTGGTTAATGTATGGGGTAAAAGAGTGGGTGAAAGACATTTCCAATTCCTTGAAATTTGATGTGTACTCATATGTGGCACTTTCACCAGTCATCAGTCGTGACCATGCTTCGTCAAATCTAGCCTTGGCTTCATCGTTCGGAACATACAAATCGATGAAACGTTTGCCAACAAATTCAACCTTTTCCACACGCGATAACTGCAACATCATGTCGTTAACATCAATAATTGTTCCTGACAGGTCGATGTCTATAGTGCCGAGAGTGTTGTTTATTGCGTCAACAGCAAGTCTCATCTCGCCTTCGCGACGTACAGCCTCTTCTTGTGTGGCTTGCAACTCTTCCATATTCTGTCGCAACTCTTCTTCTTGCGATGAGAGTTCCTCGCCGCGCATTTTCGATTCTGAAAGCAGTTTGTTGGTTTGCTCGGTAATTCTCACGTTGGATATTGTCGATGCAATGTTTTCGCCCAATGTTTGTAAGAAATCTATCTGATACTGAGGTATTTCGTTGAATGATGCCAACTCTACAACACCAAGCACGTTGTCGTTTATAACGAGAGGAACAAGGAGCAGATAGTTTGGCTCTGCACCACCAAGACCAGATGTAAGTTTGATGTATTCTTCTGGTATTTCTTTTAGATATACAGGCAATTTCTCAAATGCGCAACGTCCGACAAGGCCTTCTGTAACGCCAAAATTGGTTCTCAAGTATTTCTCGCGGTTGTAGGCCACTGCACTCTTCATCTCGAAGTGTGGATTGTCTTTGTCCTGCTCATTCAAAATGTAGATGGCACCTTGATTAACTTTCAAATAATCAACCAAATGGCGCATTACGTTGCTCGACAGAATGTCCATATTCTCGGAGTTGTGACGAAGAATGTCGCCAAAGTCGGCCAAGCCTTTTGTAGTCCAGTTGCGGATTTCGTCTTCGTGCTGGCGCTTTTTGTTGGCTTCGTCCGATGCGCGCAGATTCTTGCGCATCTCAAGCAGTGCGTTTCCTAACGTGTCGCTTTCGCCTAATGCCTCATAGTCAGAGTCGTAGTTGCCATTTCCGATTTCCACGGCAAATTCTGAAGTTTTGCGAAGTGATTCAATGAATCCGTTCAGAGCATCGCCCATGTCACCAATCTCATCGTTCTTTGTGATGAGTTTTTCTTTAGGCAGGATACCCTTGGTCATTGTGATCAGGAATTCCTTCAGTTTGTAGACCGGAACAACAATGCTGCGTGTGGTGATTATGCTGACAAACAGCACTATAATAATAATGATCAATACGGATATGACAACGAAGTTTTGGAACCACGCGAATGATGAAGCCATTTCGCGGTTCGCTTCTTCGGTTTTTTTAGAGATGATTGCCGTTAAATCTTCAATTTCTGACAAAAGTTTATTTGTCTCGTCAATCACCTGACCGCCATCTTCAACCATCGGGTTGATTTCCCATGTGTTCATAATGTCATCGTAGTCCGCTAGGCTATGAAGTCTCCGCATAATTTCTTTATGGTCGGCGAACAACGTGTCGTTTATTCCGGTTAATATGATTTCCAGTTTCTCGCGTTCTTCTGGTTCCCAGTTTTTTGAGATTTCAAGTAGTTCATTCTGCAATTTTGGGAACTGAACATCGTGCATGTTCTGCAACCTTTTTTTGTCAGGAGTGTCTTGTGTGCGCTCAATAAATACCCAGTTTTTGATGAGCATCTGCGAACTTGTCACCATTGCGTTGCATTCTTGAAGACCTGACAATGAAGGATTGTAGATGTTAAGAATGTCTTCATTCAGTTTCCTGTTGGTGTTTGAAGTGGAATATGTTACTAATCCATTGATGATTACCACCAAAAGAAGTGAACCGAAACCAATAAGCAGTTTATTTGAAATAGTTAAACGAGCATTCATCCCATATCATTTTTGTTTCTCACCAAAAATAGAATTTTATTTTAATCTACTGATATTTTTCTCGGACTAAATTCACATGAATTGAAAACCTTGTTAAAAAAGGAAGCCTCCACATTGTGCGGAGGCTTCCTGAATGCTGTCTTTCGAATCGTTATTCGACTGAAATTGCAAGTTTTAAGAGATTTGCGCTTACTTGTAATTTGCGGTCGGCAATGGCTTTTTTGCTGATTTCGAATTTGATTTTGTCGTCAACCAGCAAAAAATTGATGCATGAACCATTTTTCAGAGATCCCGGCCTGTCGCTAAGAACCAATGTCGGTGATTCTCCAACTTTTGCAAGGGCCGAGCCGAGTTTGTCAGCCTTGCTGTCAGAAAAAGGCAAATAAAGAATTTGGCATTTTGAAATTTCTTCAATGGATTTGACTCCAACCACTGTAATTGGGCTGGAACCGACCATTTTGCCGTTAGTTACTGTCTTGATTTGATTCAGGACATCATTTTGATTTACAATGCATATTACAAAATCTCCGCTTTTATCGCCCGCTGGCCATTCAATTTCTTTTGTGAAATTGTAAATGAAAAGTGCCTTAAAACGAGCATCTTGCGCTTTGCAGATGTTTATGCTAACGATTGCAATAATTAGTATTAAAAAACGTTTCATATCCCCAATTTTATTGTAAAAAACACCTATTAGAAACTGGTCTAAAGGTATAAAAAAATGTTATCGTCATAATTGTCAGCATGTTTTTTTTCATAAAAGTGCATAATCGTCAGACTAATAATGCCTTTTCATGTATGAAATGCTGTTAACTCGTGATAATCGATATGGGAGAGTTTCTGAAAATGAATTACATTTGTCCCAAAAAGAGATAGTATGAAGCGTTTATTCAGCACTATAAAGGCGTGGACATTGTATATGCCTGTCATTGTGTTTTTTCTCGTTCTTCCGTTTGTGTGGAATACTAATTTGTTAGACGCGTCACTGTTGTCGAGACAGTTGTTCTTGTCATTCTTTTTAGTGGCAATGCTGGCCACCTTTGTTTTTATGTTTTTCAAAGGTCTGCGTTTCCGTTTTGGTGGAAAATGGGAAAAGGTGGTGTTGTGCGGTTTGTCACTGTTTATGCTTATGCATGTTATTTCCTCTTTATTTGGTGTGGACAATGGATATGAAGCGCTGTTCCGTACGGTAAAGGAATTTGGTTTTTGCTTGTTTTTCTTTTTCATCTACCAGTTGCTGATTTATGATTGCCGGGGGCGAGAACTGTTGTTGAAATTGATGCTTTGGGTTGGAGCGTTTTTTATTTCATTGGGAATCATTCAATTACTTGGCGCTGATTTCTCTAAATATATGGCAGCAACCAAAAATAGGTCGTATTACCTGAATTTGGTTATGGAACAGATATATTCGACATGCTCAAATAAGAATTTGTTCTCTTCGCTGCTGTTTATTACGCTGCCAATATCTGTCTATTTTGTAATGGTCCCCAATGGTAAAAACAAGATAGCAACGATTTTGTGGCGCATTTTTGCTGCATTGGTGACGGTCGTCGATTTAGCGTTCATTTTGGTTTTGCTTACTAGAACAGTTTGGCTGGCAGTGTTTATGTCTGTTGCCGCGTCTTATGTCCTTATATGTGTTTGGAAATTACATATTGTTCCGCGAAGGTTAGGTGTAAAGGCGGCTATAAAAGCGAAACTTATATATATAGGTGTACCATTACTGCTTGTAGTGTCGATGGCGGTGGTGTTCGTTGTATCTGACACTCAAATCGAACGGACAATTGTTGAGCGTGTAGTGATAACCTTTAACCCGGAAAAATATGGTTATAGGGACAATGAACATGGTGAGTCATCGGTGGCTATGCGCAAGTTGATTTGGGGGAAGAGCGTGGAGATGATTAAGGACCATCCATTGTTGGGTGCGGGTCCCGGACAATGGCAGATTGAAGTCCCCAAATATGGAGTTGACGAATTTGATGCAAAACTCAGGGAGGGAACACTAACCTTCCAGCGTCCGCACAATGATTTTTTGTGGTTTGCGTCAGAAGTAGGTTTGTTAGGGCTGTTGGGGTTTGTAGTATCATTGATCGGTATTATTTGCGCCGGATTGTCCAATATCAGACATTCGGACGACAAAAAGGTTGTTTTGTTTAACATTTTGGCAGTTTCCGCACTTTGGGGATGGATAGTGATTTCATTGCTAGACTATCCTCATGAGCGCATTGAGCACAACGTGTTTTTCTTAACCATCTCTGCAATTATGCTTGCCGATTGGCAAAAACACAGAGTGACGGATGAACGGTCTGGCAATGTTATGGTTACTATCTCTATGTTGGCCGTAGGACTAGTGGTAAGCGGTTTGCATTTATGGCAATCATGGGCATTTTTTAAAGGCGAAAAAAATGCAAGAAATGTCTTGGCAGCGTATTATGATGAGAATTGGGATGCCATTCTCATGTTGACACGCAATGCAGATAAGCAGATGTATACATTGGATAACTTTACTGTGCCGACACATTATTATAAAGGTGTTGCATTGTCATATAAAGATAATGACGAGGGTGCAATTAGGGAATTCAACAAGGCAATTGAGAATCATCCGAACCATATGCTTACATATTGTGCTATGGGTACTTCGTATATGAAATTGGACAAATATGATGAGGCGGTTAAATGTTTTGAGTGGGTTTTCGAAATGTCACCACGGAACAATCAGGCATTGTATGACATGGCCGTTATACATTATAACAAAAAGGAATTCAAGCAGGCGCTAGAGTATATCTTGAAACTTCCCGATAAGTTGGAATTGACTCCTAATAACTTTGAGTCGGTGCGAAGGACAATATGCAAGGCTGCTGTGAACGAGGATGCGTCGTGCTATAACAGAAAGAATCTGTTGGATTGGATTAATGACGACAACAAAGTTGACTCTTCTATAAAACGGTATTATTCTGACAGTTGCGCGTTCGATGAGTTGATTCTTAAAGAGTTGGGGCCGAACAATCAGTGAGCAAACAAGTGTTCAAAAAGGATTTTTAAGCCGATCAGAATCAGCACGATTCCCCCAATCAGTTCGAAGTTGAACCGACAGATGCGTTTGAAGCAGGCTCCAAGATAGACCCCGACAATGGTCAGCAGGAACGAAACTGCAGCAATGGTGAGCGAAGGGGAGAGTAGGGTGTTGCGCATCAACCCCAAGTTGACACCAACAATGAGAGCGTCGATGCTGGTGGCAACAGCCAACCCGAACAAAACCTTGTAACTTGTTGTATCAAAATGACCTTCGTCTTTCTCGCTGAGTGATTCGCGAATCATGTTGCCGCCAATGCATGCTAGCAAACCAAAGGCAATCCAGTGGTCGAAAGAGTCGATGAGATTGGCAAAACTGGCACCAGCCATCCATCCGATTACGGGCATAAGACCTTGAAATCCACCGAAAAAAACTGCCATAATCAAGGCTGTCTTGAGTCGGGGCTTCTCCATCATCAAGCCAGAAGTTATGGAAACCGCAAAGCAGTCCATGGCAAGGGCAATGGCGATAATCAGAATGTCGAGCGTGCTCATCGTTGCTTTTTTCGGCAAATATATGGGAGCGATTATATTCATGATTGTTTTTCTCACAAAAAAAAATATTTGTCAATCTTTTAGTTCATGTTATTTCTATAGAACAAACCTTTACATTTGCAGTTCATTAAAAACAGTCAGTATGCGGTATACATCAGACAACAGAAGTGACAGAAAGCCAGACCGTAACAGAAATAATTACGGCCAAAACGATTCGGGCAGAGAGGCCAGACAATTTGGAAAAAGTGAGGGGCCAAGATTTGGTAAGGGTGACGGAACAAGAAGATTCAGTCATCGGCCCTATGGCGAAAACGGAGAATCGGACGGACGGTATCGTCCGAGCAATAATGGCGAAAAACGTCAGATGTACCGTTCCAATAACAGCGGATCCATCAACGAAAATTGCGGCTACGGGCAACATCGCGGCGGACAAACTCGTGGTAATTATCGCGATAGAAACAATGATAATGGTCAGAATCAACGTTTTGCACGTCCAAGAATCGAACGCAATCAAACAGATGCCGAGCAACAGCATTTTTCGAGATACAAGGAGGATGACGGAATCCGTCTGAACCGCTACATTGCTAACGCTGGCGTATGCAGCCGTCGCGATGCCGAGCAGTATATTCTGGCAGGAGTGATAACCATCAACGGAAAGGTTGTAACCGAACTTGCCACAAAAGTTCATTATGGAGATGTGGTCAAGTTCAACAACGCACCATTGATGCCAGAAAGAAAAACTTACATATTGCTCAATAAACCAAAAGATTACGTTACTACCACAGAGGACCCGCATGCAGAAAAAACGGTGATGGATCTTATCGGTGACGCTGGAAAGAATAGGGTTTATCCTGTCGGTCGGCTCGATAGGGCAACCACTGGACTTTTGCTGCTAACTAATGACGGTGATCTGGCTGAACATCTTTGCCATCCGAAGTATAACAAACAGAAAATCTATCATGTAACCCTCGACCGCAAGGTGGCCGAGGAGGATATTGAGAAGTTGATGAATGGAATCGAACTTGAAGATGGTATGGCAAACGCCGATGAAATAGAATACTGCAATCCTGAAAACCTGGCCGAAGTTGGCGTTGTTATTCATAATGGCCGAAACCGCATTGTGCGCCGCATGTTTGAGGCGTTGAAATACAGAGTGAGGAAACTTGACAGGGTTTATTATGCTGGTTTGACCAAGAAAAATCTACCTCGCGGCAAGTGGCGTTTCCTTACGGATAAAGAAATCGCAATGTTGAAACGCGGTACCTATAAATAGGAACCACAATCAATAACGGCATTTTTATAATAAAAAATAAACTAGAACTGAATAATTTGGTGCAATTGTTGTTATAAAAGTTATATATTTGTATGACTTTTATGAACCCCATGTATTAAAAATGGACAATTGCGTTAGTTTATTGAGTTATAAAGGCAAAATAACATTCGACAAAGTCAATGACTTGTTGGATGATTATCAGCGCAAAATGCCGACTACTTGTAGCGTGAAGTGTCGGACGCGATTGTATTCCATTGTGGTTGAGTGTCTTGAGAATGCTTACAGGCATAATATTGAAGGTTCTGATTATCAAGTTACTGTCGATTTGTGGAATCAACAATCAGAATTTGTCCTTTTTGTTGAGAATAAGATAAAGAATGATGAGATTGGGCCGTTGGCAAACTACATTGAGCGGATTAACGCGGCTTCGCCATCGGAATTGAAAAAATTATATTTTGAAACAATTTATCACACAACAATATCGGAAAAAGGCGGGGCAAGAGTTGGATTAATGAAGATTCGCCGATGTGCAAGCCAGCCGATAAAATATGAATTTGTCGCTATCGATAAAAATACATCTTTGTTTAACATAATAGTCAGAATTACTGACGTTTACCAATCGGACCACAATGACAATGAACTCCATCAGAATTCAAGAAACCAAAACGTCTCCTGCAGTTGTTTTTGATCTGGATAACAACAAGTTTGAAATTACAGGATGTTCGCGACCAGAAGATGTCGTGGTTTTTTATCAGCCGATTGTTGATTGGCTTTGCGACTTGAAAATGGGCATCAATGATGAGTTGCTGGCTAAATTTCAGAACAATCCGATAGTTTTCAAACTGTTTTTGGAGTATTTCAATTCGTCGTCGGCAAAGTATGTTTTGGATATAGTTCTACTTATTAATGAATTGTTTAAGAGCGGGTTAAACGTCAAAATTGAATGGCAATACAAGTATAATGATGAAGATATGCTTGAAACGGGAGAGGAGTTTACCGATTTGATTAAGTGCCCGATTAGTTTTGTCGAAGTTCAGTGATAGTCGTCATAAATCACTCGGTGATAGTCGGTTGCGTTATTTTATAATTCGATAATCATACCAGTTTTCACATCCTCGCCTTTGAAGTTTTTCCGAAATTCATTTATGACTTCATGGCTTGTACAATGCGACGGCAAGACGTATTCTGTGCCTATTTTCTTCAGATAATCAATTGTTTGGCTTAACTGCTCGTTGATTTCGGTTAGGTGAAATCCGCCAATCACACCATAAACTTTGCTTTGCTGGCAGACCTTGCGGGCGTGCTCCACAATGTTGCAAATGCCCGAATGGGCGCAACCAGAGATAACAATGATGCCTTTGGCAGTTTTTATGGCTATTGCAGAATCATCAATGACTGGGTCGGCAGTGCCGTCGGCAAAATGGAATTGAGGAGTCTTTTTCTGCTCGAATGGCATAGTTCGCTCTATTTCACCAAGATAAACAATGTGCTCGGAAATCCAGAGAGGCTCACGGCTTTCAACAAGTGTATTATGGGCTTTAACATTTTCGCGGGTAACGGCAACTGTCAGATTACGGCCAGAACGCCCTGAATAGCGGGTTGTAAAAGCACAAGGATGAGTGACGATGCGTTTTCCGTCGAGGTATTGTAAGCCATTTCCGTGGTCGTAGTGACCGTGACTAATTATCACAGTATCAACCGAATTAAGGTCGATGCCAAGTTTGCTGGCGTTCCGAATGAACAAGTCGGAGGCTCCAGTGTCGAACAGAATTCGCTTATCGGCTTCAACAACGAACGACAACCCATGTTCGCCCTCGAAACCAGGCAATGCCAACTTGTCGGACAGGACGGTTATTTTAACGTTGTCGCTCATTTATTATGCTTATAATGAAATGATTGGCAGCATTATCAATCCGTCCGTCTGACGAGTTGCCCGTCGACGAAATCGAAGCGTTTTTTCTTAACCCATTTTTTCGCAACTCGCTGATACTCTTCGGTTTTAAACTGTGCCCACGAACGTTCGAGCCCGAGTTCGCGCACAACATTTTTGAACGATGCGAATTCCTGCTGCTGAATGATTGAGAAACTCAAATGGCCGCAAATATTTTTATTAGGCTGACTTTCAGCAAAATCCATCATCACGCGGCGCTTGGTTTCGTCCGATGGCGGGTCGATGCGCTCAAGGCGATGGGTGCGGACAATTTCCGCCATATCGCTTTCCCATTGAACTTCAGACTTTTGGCTATCGTCGAGTTCAAAGACATAATCTTCAATCATCACCACATCCTGCGTGGTGTAATCGATGTACCAGCCTGCGGCAAACTCATCGAGATAGTGTTCCATCGCATTGCCGACGGCAACAATCAACTGCTCTTTATTCTCAATCATAACAATTTTTCTTTCAGATATTTACCCGTGTATGAAGCGTCGCATTTCACCAAATCTTCGGGCGTGCCTTCGAAAACCACGTTGCCACCCGCTTCGCCGCCTTCGGGCCCAAGGTCGATAACCCAGTCAGCGCATTTAATCACTTCCAGATTATGCTCGATAATCAGCACCGTGTGACCGCGGTCGGCCAAGGCGTTGAAGGCTTCCATCAGTTTGTTAACATCGTGAAAATGAAGGCCTGTGGTCGGTTCGTCGAAGATGAAGAGCGTTGGCGAATTCGGCTCGTCGGAACCAAGGAACGACGCCAGTTTGACGCGTTGGCTCTCGCCGCCACTCAACGAACTCGACGATTGACCGAGTTTGACGTATCCAAGTCCTACATTTGCAAGCGGTCGCAGACGCTCGACAATGCGTCGGCAGGTTGCGTTGCTGTCGCTGCCAAAGAACTCAATTGCTTCATTCACAGTCATATTCAGCACATCGTTGATGTTTTTATCGCGGTAGCGCACATCGAGCACAACCTGCTTGAAACGCTGCCCGTGGCAACTGTCGCAAACTAACTCAACATCAGCCATAAACTGCATCTCAATCTTGATTTTGCCTTCGCCTTGGCACTCTTCGCACCGTCCGCCATCAACGTTGAACGAGAAAAACGACGGTGTCATATTCATTATTTTGGCGGCCTGTTGGTCGGCGTAAAGTTTACGGATTTCGTCGTAAGCCTTTATGTAAGATGCAGGATTTGAACGAGTTGAACGGCCAATCGGGTTTTGGTCGACAAACTCAACGCGGCTGATGCGCTTCAGGTCGCCATACATCCGACGGAAATTGCCAGTGGGCGTATCGCTCTGTCCGCCAAAGTATTTGGCGAGTGCGTTGTAAAGAATTTTGTTCACCAAAGTCGATTTTCCGCTACCCGAAACGCCTGTAACAGCGGTGATTACGCCAAGCGGAAACTTTACATCGATGTTTTTCAAATTGTTCTCGCAAGCCCCTTCAATGCCGATGTAATCGCGCCATTTGCGGCGGATTTCGGGCACGGGTATCTTCATTTTTCCAGTCAGGTACTGCGCAGTAAGACTCTGACTTTCAGACTCTAACTTTGTGTGGTCGCCCTGAAAGACAACTTCACCGCCAAGCCGTCCAGCCAACGGACCAATGTCGATAATCTCATCGGCGGCGCGGATGATGTCTTCGTCGTGCTCAACCACAACCACCGTGTTGCCGATGCGCTGTAAGTTGCGTAAAACCTTGATTAGCAATTCTGTATCGCGAGAATGAAGGCCAATTGAAGGCTCATCGAGAATGTAGAGCGACCCGACAAGGCTGCTGCCGAGCGATGTGGCCAGGTTGATGCGCTGACTCTCGCCGCCGCTCAACGTGGACGATGTGCGGGAAAGCGTCAGATAGCCAAGTCCGACGTCTTTCAGAAACCCAATCCGATTGCGGATTTCGACCAACAGACGGCCTGCGACTTTCTCTTCGTGAGCGTCGAGTTCGAAATTTCTGACAACGTTATTTAACTCATTGACAGGCATATTCACCAAATCGACAATCGAGTAGCCATTGATTTTCACATATTCTGCCTCTGGCTTGAGCCGCGACCCATGGCAGGCGGGGCACACCGTGCGTCCGCGATAGCGCGACATCAGAACTCGATATTGAATTTTGTAGGAATTCTGCTCAACGAAATCGAAGAAGTCATTGATTCCGTGGAAGTAACGGTTTCCAGTCCAAAGCAAATTGTATTGCTCGCGAGTCAACTCGTTGACGGGCTTATGGATTGGAAAATCAAATTTATCAGCATTGTAAACCAACTCGTTAAGCCAATCTTGCATCTTGTCACCGCGCCAGCAGGCAATCGCGCCTTCGTAAATCGACAGGCTTTTGTTGGGAATGACAAGATCAGCGTCGATGCCGATTGTGTTACCAAATCCACCGCACGTGGGGCAGGCACCCAGCGGCGTGTTGAAGCTGAAAAGGTGCTCGGTTGGCTCGACAAAAGTCATTCCATCGGCTTCGAACCGATTCGAAAAATCTTGACTGACAACAGTTTCACCTCTAAAGACTTTCACCGTGCAAGCCCCCATTCCTTCAAAAAAAGCAGTTTGCACAGAATCAGCGATTCGGCTGATATTATCCTGCTCACTGTTGACCACAATGCGGTCAACCACAATATTTACCACATCACTGGCGGCAGGTTTGCAGTCATCGATGGCAACAATCTCGCCGTTCACTTCAACGCGGCTAAATCCTTGTTGTTTAAGTATTTCAAGCGCTTTCGCAGTGGTGCGGCCATTTGTCAGATTTAGTGGTGCCACAATGATTGCCTTTGTCCGTTCTGGAAACGTAAGTAGGTAATCCACAACGTCTTGCACCGAATGTTTCTTGACCAATTGTCCCGAAACGGGTGAATATGTTTTTCCAATTCGTGCGAAAAGCAGTTTCAGATAATCGTAAATCTCTGTCGATGTGCCAACCGTTGAACGCGGATTGCGGCTGCAAACCTTCTGCTCAATGGCGATAGCGGGTGGAATGCCTTTGATATAGTCGGTTTCGGGCTTGTTGATTCGGCCCAAAAACTGCCGCGCGTATGCCGACAGACTCTCGACGTAGCGCCGCTGTCCTTCGGCATAAAGCGTGTCGAACGCCAGCGACGACTTGCCGCTGCCCGAAAGTCCAGTGATGACAATCAGTTTGTTACGCTCAATCTTCAAATCGATGTTTTTCAGATTGTTAACTCGCGCGCCCTTTATTTCGATGTACTGATTGCTCATTTCTATATCACTTTAATAATCATTGTGTTACTGCTTCATTGCGATTGTTGTCGCACACTTTTTGCGTTTCGCCGCCAACGGCAGATGCCAACAAAAGCGACACTACGAAGAACAAACTGCCGCTGTAGCGATTGAACATCGACTCAAGTAACATATTGAGTGCCAATATGAAAAGACTGCAAAATAGCAGATAGTTCCGATGCCGCCAGGCCTGATACAATGCGTAACCCATCATCGCGATGAGAAGCGCAAACCCAAGAATGCCCGTTGTTCCTAATGTCTCAAGGTATTGATTGTGTTGGTCGTAGCATTTTTCGTATGCCTCAGCGATTCCGTCCTGGCCGTATTCCGTGCGTAGCATATTTTTGAAGTCGCCTATGCCGCAGCCCTGTAGCCAATAGCGCTTGGCAATTTTAAAACCAGTCTCCCACATCTGGAATCTAATATTCACATTTTCAATCTTTTCGGGGTGTTTAATCACGTAGCCGTTGTCCATTGTGACGTCCTCTTCGGTAATGTAACTCGTCACGGTTTGCGAAAGGTTCATTACCCGATAGTTACACGTTTGGAACACCCAAAACAAACCTGTCACTCCAATGAGTAGCAATATACTATGAATCAGTTTTTTAAATTTGATATAGAAGATGACAACCGAATAGTAGAGCACGGCAAAAAGCGCATAAACGTTTGTGCGCGACGAGAGCAGAAATACCATCAATATTGACAGTCCTATCGCAGTGTAAATCATCCATTTGCGATGTTTTACATCACGGAATATCAGCGCCCAAAGCATAGCCGCCACCACAAAGACAGTCATCATCGCGAAAGTATTAGTATACTGAAATACTGATAGATATGTATATACAAACTGGTTGCGGTAACCAATGTAAGGATTGAAAACCACGTGACCATCGATTAAATAGAACGAGCGCCAAACAGCAAGAATCAGGCACAAGGCCGATGCGGCCATAATACCGCCCGTCAACACTTTAAGCAACCGTATTTTATTGTCTGACAAACTGTTTCGGTAGAGCAATGTCAAAATTGGAAGTGCGGCAAATGGAATATAGGTGTGCAGATTATCTAACCCATCAGTTTTATTAGAACTCATAATCAGACTGATAGCATACACTGCAAAGAAGGCTAACATCAGCAGTGGCAGCACAGATTTTTGCTCTTTAAAATGAGGCAGACCGTTAGTGCCCCCCGCCACAATGCCCACTATAAAAAGCAGAGTTACTGCCACTTCTGACCATACGGGGTAGAATGCAATAATGGCCAATGTCAGCGCTGCCAGAAAAAAGAAACATTTTTTCAGCCTATCCATAACTATTTGATTTTCTTGCGGAATGAGAATAAACCAATCAGCGAGCCAAACCCGTATGACAAGTGCAAAGCAACAAATGCCGCAAACAAATGCTTTATTTTCAGGCCTTTACCTTGCGCGCTAATCTTTGCACTCATAAGCAGAGTGAGCATTGTATATGCAACAACTGATGCTACAGAAATAAGCCCCAACCGAACATCGACAGGCATCAGCGCTAGCGGACAAATCAGCGAAAGCACGAACAACATCGGCACGAAATGCCTTAGCGACAAAGAACTAAACCTTTTGGTAATCTTCACTGTTAGAATGTTCCAACGTCCGTTGCTGTAACTGTTGCGTGCCATTGCGCGGAACGTGTCGCGGGCGTAATAGGTGCAGAGCGCCTGCGGAATCAGGTAGATGCTGCCGCCGCCGTTCACAATCCGCTTGTTGAACTCAATATCCTGATTACGAACAAGCCGCTCATCAAACAATCCGTACTTCTCGAAAACAGAACGTTTGTAGCAGCCAAACGGCACGGTATCAACCATTTGCACATTTGCCACCCCCGTGCGGAAATCGGAATTGCCAACGCCAAACCTACTGCTCAATACGGCTTTGATTGCCAGCGATTTAGGCGTTTTTGAAAGCACATCGGTACGGCAGACACAGCCAACATTATCGGCATCGAGTTCCTTGAGTTTCCGAACAAGCACTGAGATGTAGTTGGTATCGTAGGTAGTGTGGACATCAAGGCGCATAATCATCTCGCCGACAGCCTTTTCAATTCCCAGATTCAACGCATACGGAACGTAATGCATCGGGTTGTCAATCAGATGAATATAGTCGTATTTCGCGCAATAGTCGGTAATGATTTCGCGGGTTCCGTCGGTGCTCATACCATCAACAATGAACACTTCCAAATCAGATTTCGGAAAATCTTGATTCACAATTGATTCAATACATTTTGCAATGTATTTCGACTCGTTGCGGCAGGGTATTATGACGGATAACTGTATCATTTCTCTACTTGATGATGCTTAACCATTGTTGCGCTTTTTGCGGCCAGCAAAATTCGTCAAATTTGATTTTCCGTATATCGTTCAGCATCATTTTTCTGTTGGCTAATGCGATTTTTAGTTTTTCAGCCACGTCAGTCGCACTTTTTGGATTGACGGCACAGCCGACGTTCAAATCGGGTATTGCGCCGCTAAATCCCTGACCATCAGTGTAAACCACAGGCAGACCTTGCGATAGTGCTTCCAAATAGACCAACCCAAAGGTTTCTGAAATTGAAATCATTGCAAACACTGCGTTTTGTCGGCATATCTCAATCAGTTTCAATTTGTTATAGACTGGACCGAAAAATTTTATCCAATCCTGATGGCGGTTGACAAGTTCCAGTACTTGCTCATTGCGGTTCCCACCGCCACCTATCAGATTAAGAGTAAGTTGCGGGTTCTGTTTGCGTAAAATTTTGCAGGCTTCAATCAGCGTTTCAACGTTTTTGTTGCTGTCGAACGCACCTATATATAGTATGCTGTCGGGTTTGCGGACGGCATCATCAAAGCATTGATTATTAATCCATATTTGGTCGATTCCATTGCTAATGGTTATCGATTTAGGCTGTAAACTTTCTGCCAATCGGCTGAAAGCAAGCGATTTCTCGAACTGGTGCCTATGCACAGGCGAAATGAAAACCACCTTTTTTGCATTCGCAACAATCTGTCGGCCAATGCGATATAAGTGCGGCATACGGCGAAGATAGAGATTCACATCGGTGCCGCGAGCCACTACCACGTATGGAATTCCGCGTTTAAGCCAGAGCCTGTAAGCCACAGCGCCATCGGAAAACAAAGTGCTGGCAATAGTCAGGTTTGCATTTTCAGCAATGCCCGATTCTGCCAGACGATGGTATTTCGAGCCAATCTTATAAGGAAATAACAGCCTATATAACAACATATTACCGCCAAATACTGACTCAACTAGATGGTAATTTATTCCATCATAAGTCTCACGCAAATCGCGCAACGGATAATCAGGTCGATTGAACGAAATGACAGTCATATCTATCTGATTATCAGCCTCAACAATCGAGCGACACAAGTTGTGATGAACCCGTGAACCAATGTAATCTTCGGTAAGATATAAAACCTTCATAATCAATCGGCTATCGATTTTTCGTATTCGCGGACAACCTTCAAAGTCATCAGCGCAACAATTGCGTAACAGAACAATTCGACCGCCAAATAACAACGCAAAAATCCGTAAATATTGTTCACAGGGATGAATATCAAACTGAAAATCAGCAGAAAATAAACCGTCTGCCAAACCGACAGCCGACCGATTTTCTCGAACGCGGTGAACACCATATTGAACGGCGAAACCACAAATTTGAAGGCGAACGCCCATACCATTATGCGGACGTAAATGCCTGATTCACGCCACGTTTCGCCAAAAATCAGAGCAAGCAGCGACGGTGCCAGGAAGTAAGCCACAAGAGCGAAGGCCAAAGCCAGAACCGCAAGCAACGCGGCAATGCGGCAAAAATCGTGGCGGATTGATTCCCGCTTGTTCCGCAGTTCGGTGAAACGCTGAACCAGCACCTGTCCCATCGATGTGGTGACAAGTGAAAGCGGCATAATCATCAGCATTCGGGCAAGGTCGAAAAGACCTGTAACGTCTTCGTCGAACAGGCGGTTGATGAAAATTGTTGGCAACAAAAGACTTAACGCGTTCAGAAATGCCGCGAAACTGTTTTGCAGCGGAAAACTCTTATATTCGGCCGCAACGCCACTCATTGTCGCCCACGATAGTTTCAAATTGCCCACAAACTTGTGAACCTTGATGCCTGCCGCCAAAGCGTTGACCGATTGTCCAGCAATATCGCCCCAGACAAGGCCTGTCGGGCTTCCTGCGGCGCCACAAGCGGTTTGCGTCACACCTTCAGCAATGCGCCGCTCAACCTTGTTCGATGCTGAAAGACGGAATTGCTTGATGCGTATCAAATAATAGTTAAGTGCTTGATAAATAGATAGCAATAACAGTGACAGCGGCACAAATGCGAGCCAATAAGCGTATTTTTCAGGAAAATTGATGAGCCGCATAAACGGTTGCTTGAACACAAAAAGGAAAAATGCCGTCAAAATACTGACTATCAGTCCAATTCCAAACGAAAGCCAAAGCAGGTTGTAGGCTTTATTGTCATCGGCAGGCAGAATTATTGTTTGCTCGTAACGCATCGATGAAATGACCGCTATAATGCCTATAATGCTCATATACACTGCAAAAGCACCAAAATCGGCAGGTGTGTATATGCGCCGCAGAATCAGTTGGAACAAGATTATCAGCACTTGCGCCAATGCGGTGCCAGTGACCAGATAACTCAAGTTTTTGATTATCGTGTTGCTGAATATTTTTTTGATAATGCCCATTCAACCAATCTTTTGCGGTGTGCGGTCGGTTATTCAAAGCCTTTCACTGTCTTACCCAACGCGGTGCATATCAGCACTTTGACATCGAGCCAAAGCGACTGCCGTTCCATATAGAGAATGTTGAGTCGAACCTTGTCGGGCCAAATCACAGTGTCGTTGTACTCCTGCGGATTGGGTTGAGCGGCTAGCAAATCCTCCTCATTGCGGTATTTGAGCGAGGCTACACCAGTCAACCCTGGTTTCATTGCCAGCATACGGCGGTCATCGCCTTCAAGTTTGTCGGCATAACCAGCCACATCGGGGCGCGGACCGACGAAACTCATATCGCCTTTCAAAATGTTGAGCAATTCGGGCAACTCATCGATTTTGGTGCGACGAAGCCAACGGCCAATGCGAGTTATGCGGTTGAGTTCCGATGCGGCAATTGGGCTTTCTTCTTCACCATGCATTGTGCGGAACTTAATGAGTTTGAATGGTTTGGCATTCTGTCCGATGCGCTCTTGGATATACATAATCGGAGCGCCGTTGGCCATCAGGATGCACAATGCAACTATCAACAGAACAGGCATTAACACAATCAGCATTGTGAACGCAACCACTCTGTCGAATAACCATTTTATCATCTGAACCAGATTTGTTTTTCTGTGCAAAACTAAAAAAAATGCGGGCATTAAGGGAATTGGCAAGCAATTGTTTTAATTGGCTGTTATCTTTGCGGGACTCAAAACACAAAATCGGATGAAAAAACTTGTCAATGTATTGAAATACTTGCTTTTCCTTACTATTGGGCTGGCGGTGTTCTATTACATTTATCGTGAGGTTGAATTCCGCGAATTGAAGGAGCAGGTATCATCAATCAATTGGTGGTGGATTGCACTGTCATTGGTAGTGTGTGTTATCAGTCATATATTCAGGGCGATACGATGGTGCATGCTAATAGATTCGGCAGGATATAGTGTCAGTCGGTTCCGCACTTTTTGCTCGGTGATGGTTATGTATTTTGTCAACCTGATAATTCCTCGTGGTGGCGAGATTGTGCGTTGCACTGTTCTTTCGCAAACCGATAGAGTGCCATTCGCAGTTCTGCTGGGAACAGTCGTTGTGGAGCGTGCTGTCGATATGCTTATTTTGCTGATTGTATCGGTGTTTACTGTGTTCTTCCAACTCGACTTTATTAAAAGTCTTGTCAGCCAGTTAGATAGAGATGCGATATTCAGCCGTTTTGCGTTTTTGCTTTCACCGATTTTTTGGATTGTCGCAATCGCCTTTGGTTGCGTGACAATTGCTGTTTTGTATAAGTTTCGGCACAAATTGCTAGAAATTAAATTGTTGAAGCCTGTCGTGGAATTGATTCTTAAGTTTTGGAATGGGATAAAATCAATTTTAAGACTCAAACAATGGCCGTTGTTTCTGCTTGTTTCAGTGCTTGTCTATGTAGCCTATTTTACAATGTTTTACGTGGCGTTTTTCAGTTTCGAGCCCACCAGCGGACTTACATTTGGCGTTGCGGTAACAACAATTGTAGTCGGTGCATTTGCCATGCTGGTGCCTGTGCAGGGCGGGATAGGACCTTGGCATTTCATGGTGTTCCAAACGCTGGCTGTTTATGGAGTGCAAATTGCTGATGGCAAGATTTACGCATTAATCAGTCACTCAACAACAAACGGAATGTGCCTGATTGTTGGTGCGTTCAGTCTTATTTATTTGACTTTTGTGGGCCGAAAAAAATTGGCATCAGACACTGTCGCAAAAAACGAATCGGATTCAAAATGATTTCCATCTGAATCCGATTTAATTGGTTGATTATATTTCGATTAAATCAGAATTTGCATTTCACGCCAAAGGCCAAAATTCCTTCGTGTCCGAAACCCAACTCAAAAAAGCCGCGAACCAACGGGCTGCCGACCTCCAAAGCAACAGGCGTGAGTTGATAAGCCCAATTGTCTTCGCTCGTCTTTTTATATTCTCTTGGGTCGAACCGAGTTTGTTTCGATTTTGACATAGAATAGCCGACAGCGGCTTTTGAATACATGCACACATAATTGAAATCGAACCAGTTAAGCGATACGGATGGCATTATGGCAAGATATTTTCCTACGGCTTTGCCTACCACAACTCTTTCGTTGCTTTCTTTGTTCTTGCTTGAACCTTCAACAATGTCGCCTTTTGAGGTCTGATAACTTGTAATCACGCCCAATCCAAGGAATTTTACTGGATGGTATGCATATTTCATATTGTATGCGCCCGACCATTTCAGGTCAGTAATATCGGCATAGCCAAGCGTGAATATTGAGCCAACAACATTGGCAAAACCGTTAACTATCTCATTATGAGTTCCAACACCATAACTCAAACTGCATTCGTGGTGTTTGACGGCGTATGCGCTGTGTGTCGCAAACATCGACACTAACAAGCAACTAAAAGCGAATCGTTTCATTTTCAATAGTTTTAAGTTCAACCATAAAAATACAACTTTTAAAACGAAGATGGATTCTTTAAGTTGTCCATTTTTGGTCAGTGGCAGGATTGCGGTGTCGGATTTGAGGTTGCCGATTATGAAAACAGCGCTTCAAGAATGCCGAAAAATTCAATTCTCGTTAATCATCTACGTAAAACCCATATTGCCAAGCCGTGAAAAACGTGTAATTTTGCACCCCGATAAAATACACGCAGTATGAATCCACAAGCACAGAACTTGAATGAAATTATCGCCGCAAAAAACAAGGCGGTATTTGATTTGTTGTCAGAACGGGGCAAGAACATTTTCTTCCCGAAGAAAGGTATTTTGGGGCAGGGCGCCGAAGCCAAAGGCACCCGAATCAACGCCACCATCGGCACGGCCATTGAAGACGACGGTTCGCCGATGCACCTTGAGAGCATCAGTTCGAAATTGGGCATTTCGGCCGACAAAGCGTTCCTTTACGCACCAAGTTTCGGTCGTCCCGACATCCGCAAACGCTGGCAGGCAATGATTGCTGAGAAGAATCCGCGCCTGAAGGGCATCACCATCAGTCTGCCCATCGCCACAAGCGCGCTCACTCATGGCATCAGTATGGCTGGATATATGTTCCTGAACGACGGACAAGAGATTCTGGTTCCGAACCTTTATTGGGGCAACTACAATCTGGCTTTGAGCAACGCTTACGGCGCAAAAATCACATCGTATAACTTGTTTGATGGCGATAAGATGGACATTGCGTCGCTCTCTGCCGCTCTGTTGGCCGATGGCGACAAGAAGGTGCTTCTGCTCAACTTTCCGAACAACCCGACGGGCTACTCGCTGCGCACCGACGAGATGCAGGCTCTGGTTACAGCCATCAAGAACGCTGCCGAGAAGGGCAAGAAAATCGCTGTCATCTGCGACGACGCTTACTTCGGACTAGTTTATGAAGATGGTGTCGACCGTCAGTCACCGTTTGCTTATCTGGCTGATTTGCACGAGAATGTGCTTGCTGTTAAAGTCGATGGCCCGACAAAAGAAGACTATGTTTGGGGCTTCCGTGTTGGTTTCATCACTTACGCTGTGAAGGGTGGCGACGCTCAACTCTACGAAGCGCTTGAAAACAAGACTGCAGGCGCCGTGCGTGGCAATATCTCGAATGCAAGCAACCTTTCGCAATCGCTTTTGGTTCAGGCATTTGAATCACCGACATACGCTGCCGAAAAGAAAGCCAAACTCGATATTATGCAGGCTCGCTACAACGCCGTGCGCAACACTTTGAGCGACCCGAAATATGCACCGTATTTCAAGGCTCTGCCTTACAATTCGGGCTATTTTATGTGCATCAAGCCCGCCGACGGAATCGATGCCGAGAAGGTTCGTCTGCTGCTCATTGAGAAGCACAGCATTGGCACCATCAATATCAACGGGCTCATCCGCATCGCCTTCTCGGCCGTTGCCGAAAAAGACATCCGCCCGATGTTCGATGGCATTCTGGCTACTTGCAAGGAAGTGTCAGGAAAGTAAGATATTAGTTGACAACCATTGGGTTGCATCAAAATAAAAAAGCGGAATCTCACGATTCCGCTTTTTTGTTAATATCAGATTGTGTAACTATTTCCGATTCAAATACCATTCCACAGTTTTCAAAATTCCGCTTTCGAAATTTTCGTCGGCACGCCAGCCAAGTTCCTTCTCAATTTTTGTGGCGTCGATGGCGTAACGACGGTCGTGGCCGGCACGGTCTTTCACAAAGGTAATCAACTCTTTATACGATTTTCCATTAGTGCGTGGGCGTTGGTCGTC
>JAEEPS010000139.1 GCA_016284875.1 Salinivirgaceae bacterium
GCGTTCTATTTCTTCTTCTACCACTAATCGTTATCATTATAATGGCAAAGAGGATATTTCTGCCACAGCCACATCTGACTACGGCGCACGCCAGTACTCGGCTGAGTTCTGCCAGTGGATGCAGGAGGACCCGCTGGCAGAGAAGTATTACTATTGGTCGCCTTATAACTTCTGTTTGGGGAATCCCCTGAAGTTTGTTGACCCTGATGGGAGAAAGGTAAGATTTGCTAATGGTTCTACAGAAGAGTTTAAAAATGCCTTTGCACAAGCTGTTCAACACTTAAACAACCACGGAGCAGGTGGAATGTTGGCTGAATTGGAGAAATCCGATAAAGTGTATTATTTATCTAATATTGGTTCCGATGACACAAAGGGAAGCTGTTTTAATTTCAGAGAAGGAACTATTTACTGGAATCCGAATGGTGGTATACTAACAACCAACTTTGTAGAACTTTCACCAACATCAGTTTTGAATCACGAAATAGACCACGCATTGCAGTTTGACAAAAATCCTCAACAATTCCATAAAGATCGCAAAACTGAAGTTCGTCAATATACGAATAAAGAAGAACAACGAGTAATAACTGGTTCAGAACAAGAAACGGCCAAAAAACTAGGAGAAATCAACGAAGGAGAAGTTACTCGTGAAGATCATAGGGGGCAACCTTATGAAACAACTGGTCCGACATCAACTCAAAATGTATTAGAAGTAATAGCAAAACCTTAGAAATAAATGTTATGAAAAGAATTAATGGTCTGCTTATAGCCATAACTTTTTTGATGGCCACTTCTTGTCAATTCACTAAAAATGGCAAAGAAACTGTAACTGAGAACAAAATTGAAAAAATACAGATTGAGGCAATGGATATGGAAATACTTACTATGATAAGTATTGATTGTGACAAATACATAGGAGATATTGATTATTCTATTACTGATACAGCAGAAATTAATGTGATTTTGAGTAATTTGAAAGAATTAATTCCATTAGATTCCGGCAATTGGTGCGTTGATACTCGTGCTAAAATCCTTTTGTATTCACAAAATGGCACTAATACCATTTGTGTTGGTTTTAATTTTTTGAACTATAATGACAAATTTTACCATACACCTGAATGGCTGATTGAGTACATAAATAATCTAGTAAACAAGCATTATTGCACCAATAAACAAGTTGATGAATGAATAAATTCGTTATATTATATTTAACTTTAATATTGTTGTACGTGTGTGCATTCTCATACGACGCCAACGGCAACCAAACTCTCTCGCCCAACAACCTAACTATAACCTACAACTCTATAAACCAGCCGCAGCAAGTGAAAAGCGGCAGCACCGTTAAGCACAAGTTCGCCTATCTTGTCGATGGTCGCAAATTGCACTCTATAAGCGACCCGGCCAACGACGGTGGACTTGCCTACATTGGTTCTTCTGTGTTTAAAATTAATAAAGGCAAATACGATGGTCTTGAAAGCACCAGTTTCTCTGCCGGGCGCATTGTGTGCAACAACGGCACTTACTCCGTGCAGTATCACATAACCGACCACCTCGGCTCTGTGCGCGTGGTGCTTAACCAAAGTATGACTGTTATTGAGCAGAACGATTATTACCCCTTTGGCCTGCGCCACCCCAACACCTCGCTTAAAACCACCGCCAACCGCTACCGCTACAATGGCAAAGAGGAGATTGCCGCCGATGCCACATCAGATTGTTTTTTTATATGCTATTAACTTTTAAATCACATCTCATTCAGCCGCCAAATTCAGCCAATCATCGATAAACTGAATAATAACAGCAGAAAAGCCGTACCTTAGTGCAAAATTTTTGAATATGAAAAAGTTAATTGTCGCATTAGCAATGCTGCCGCTTGCCGCGATGTCGCAAAACGGTGGACAGGGTGTGCCGTTCAACGGCGTGATTGTGGATATAAATGGTGACCCGGTGAAGCGAGCACGAGTCTATGTTACTGATGAGAACCGCTATGCCGTTTCCGACAAGAAGGGGCGCTTCGGCCTCACCAATGTGCAACCAACCGACACGCTGCACGTGAAGTTCGGCGGCGAGTTGTATGACATTCCGGTTGACGGCCTCAAGAGCATCCGCATCCGCTTGGCCGACCAAAAGCAGTACACGGCTGTAGGCGACGAGAGTTTGGTGAGCATCGGCTACGACTATGTGAAGACGCGCGAACAATTCAATGCCGGCTCATACATCACGGGCGACGACCTAATAAAAACCGGCCGCCACGACCTTGTGGAGGCTCTGCAGGGGCTGGTTCCCGGTCTGCGAATCACGCGCGGCGAATTTGGTGAGGGCGCGCAGGCCAACATCCGCAATTCGGCTTCAATCAGCGGCAATACCAACGCCTTGTATATTGTTGACGGTGTGATTGTTGAATCGCTGTTTGGATTCAATGTTTATGCTGTTGACCATGTTGAGATTCTGAAAGACGCTAACATCTACGGCGCCCAAGGCGGCAACGGCGCCATTGTGGTCTATACCAAGCGCGGAACCGACATCAAAAACAAATAACGGAGCAGACGGTTCGGAGTTGGCCGTTTCGGCAAACCGCCTAAATTTGCGTCATGCAAACTAACAACAAATCGGAAGGCGGAATTCTGTCAAAAGTGTTTGGCCGGAGTGAAAGCACTACGGTGCAGATTGTCCGGAACGCCTGTGTTGAGGGCGTCCGTTACCTTACAAACATTGCCATTCTGTGGTACTTAAACGAGAGACTTTTCGGGCCGGATTGGCTTGCCTTGTCAACGTTTCTGGCCTCGCTGCTTTCGGGGCTGCTCAACTACGCGCTGTGCACCATTTGGGTTTTTCACAAGCGCGAGCGCGGGGCGGGGCGGAATCTTGTGCAGTTTGCGGTTTTCACACTCATCGGCGCCGCCGGCTTGGGCATCAACATCGGCATAACAACTGTGCTCACCAACCATTGCGGCGTCTATTTCCTTGTGAGCAACACTGTGGCGCAAGTGACGGTGTTCTTCTTCAACTTCTTTATGCGAAAGAAGATTGTTTTTGAGAGAAAGACGGAAACTGAAGGATTGAAGGATTGAAGGATTGAAGGATTGAATGCGTGAATGTCCGCTCAAATCCTATTCCCGAAATTCAGTGTCCGACAAACATTTACTTCATCAGTGCCAGAAGTTCGTCCTTTTTGCGGCGCGATACTTCAACCGTGGAACCATCGCTCATAACAACGCTGCCACCATCACCGCCGCTATTGACATACTTATCGACGTGACTAATGTTTATCAGGTGCGACTTGTGAACGCGCAGGAATTTGTTGTCGACAAACAACTCCTCGTAGGTTTTGAGATTCTTCGAGATTAAAATCTTATCACCATCGTTCATGAAGACCGTTGTGTAGGAACCATCGGCTTCGCAACGCACAATATCATCGACCTTGACAAACTTAACGCCATCAGCGGTGGGCAATCCAACTTTTGAAAAGTTGCTCATGTTGGTTAGCATCTCGTCGATGCGGTTGTCGGCCAGATTCTGCTTCTCCAAATCGGCCTGAACCCGCTCTACAGCCTCAACAAACTCGTCGGGGTCGACAGGTTTGAGAATATAGTCGGCAGCGCAGAATTTGATGGCTTTGAGCGCAAACTGATCAAACGAAGTGACAAAAATGACCTTGAAATTGCGTTCGGGCAACGCCTCAAGAATATTGAAGCCTGTGCCATCCTGCATCTGAATGTCGAGAAAAACAATGTCGGGCGACTCATTGGTGAGCAGTTCAGTGCCGCTTTTCACCGAATCGGCCTCGCCAATAATCTCAACATTCTCACAGTAGAGCGACAAGTATTGCCGAATGACATTGCGCCCACTGATTTCATCGTCAATAATCACAACTTTTATCATAGCCCAAAAAGTTTTTTATGTTTTTCAAAAGTAAAAAAAAGATTGCAAGTTGCAAGTGTTACTTATAATTCGCTCAAAAACA
Organism: Salinivirgaceae bacterium; assembly: GCA_016284875.1. Lineage (GTDB taxonomy): Bacteria > Bacteroidota > Bacteroidia > Bacteroidales > SZUA-534 > RUG13583. The sequence goes on from JAEEPS010000139.1 coordinate 3,959, forward strand.
CACATTTTGCGCGCCTCGATTCAATAACAGTAACACTCGAACCATCAGAAAAGAAAATGCCCGGCACTCAACTGAGTACCAGGCATTTCCGGTCATAATAGGGCTTATTTTAATAGAGCACTACTCGTTGTGTCTTATTGCCAATGCGGACAATGTAGATACCTTGCTGCATTGTCAGTTCGGTGCGGGTGCTAGTTGCCAACTCCTTGGCCACCATGCGGCCCATGGCGTCGAAGACGAAGATATTGTCAGTTAATGCCTCGTCTGCCTCAACCACGATGGTGTTGCCGTAGGCGAAGATGTTGACGGCTGCAACGGCCTCATCTTCAACTGATGTAGCAGGTTCGGTATTTTCATTGCCTTGGTTTTCTTCACCTTGGCTCTCGTTACCACCTTGGTTCTCTTCGCCTTGGTTCTCCTCGCCCTGGTTTTCTTCGCCTTGGTTCTCCTCACCTTGGTTTTCTTCACCTTGGTTCTCCTCTCCTTGGTTCTCTTCACCTTGGTTCTCTTCACCTTGGTTTTCGTTACCTTGGTTTTCGTTACCTTGGTTCTCTTCGCCTTGGTTCTCCTCACCATTCAGATTTTCTTCACCTTGGTTTTCGTTACCTTGGTTCTCGTTACCTTGGTTCTCGTTACCTTGGTTTTCTTCACCTTGGTTTTCGTTGCCTTGGTTCTCTTCGCCTTGGTTCTCTT
>JAEEPS010000140.1 GCA_016284875.1 Salinivirgaceae bacterium
AACGGGGCTTAAAATTCTGGCCGACAATATCTTCTGCAAAAACAACCACCTGACCGAGCCTGGACTGATTGAGCACATTGCACAGTCGGCGGCAGCCTTTGCGGGATACAACGCCCTGCAATCGGGCGAAAAGGTGGTTTTAGGCTTCATTGGCGAAATCAAGAAACTGACAATCAACTCGTTGCCTGCCGTTGGCAAAATGATTGAAACACGAATCGCCATTGTGCAAGAAGTAATGAACGTTCTGCTAATGAGCGCCCGCTCAACCGTCGACGGCCAAACCGTTGCCGAATGCAGTATCAAACTGTTTATGGATAAGTAGTGGCTTGGCGGTTTTGTTTTAAATGCCCCCTTTTAGCAAATAAGTATTCACACAAAAAAAAGCATTGCAGTCAGCAGTTTTTCGACACTCAACAACGTGTCATCTGCCGCCTGCAATGCTTCTCAACTATCTGACTGTCAACTACTGATGTGCTTCGCGCAGCAGATCGTTGACCGTTTTAACAGGATTGAACGTGCTGGCTGGAACTTCCACAAACAGAGTAATCCAGTCGCTCATTGCGCCATTCCAAAGGCCTGGCAACTCAAGCGCACGCACGGTTTTGCCCTCGATGCTCTTGCTGCTGATGAAGCCTGTCTGCGCATCAACAAACATCGGCAAATCGAACTTATTTCCCTTGTAATCAACGGTTGAGCAAACCAAATCAACAGGATTGAAGTGAGTAGCCTGTGCCATTATATCCTTCTTGTTGTCAGGAATTTGCGTGCTTTCAAGAATCTGCAACTGGATTGAGCCGTCGGCACCTTTCACCCAATACGGACCGCCGCCTGGCTCGCCTTCGTTCACCACCATACCGCAGACACGGATCGGGCGGTTCAGTTTGTTGCGCAGGAAATCGAGTTTCTGGTTTTCTGAATAGAGCGGGAACTCGGCTGGCGGAAGAATTGCCAACTTTGTCTTTATAAATGCCTCAACCTCAATCATTAATGCTTCGGTCGGGTTCTCGTCGAGTTTGCGCAGATACTCAAACACTTTGGCCTGATTCGAGAGCAGCATACCCGCTATCGCCTTCTTATAGAGCAAGGTATCGGCGTTTTTGCTGTCCTGCATCACATTGTCGATGTTCTTGATGAAGATGATGTCGGCGTCAATCTGGTTCAGATTGGCGATGAGCGCGCCATGTCCGCCTGGGCGGAAAACCAAACCGCCATCGGGAGCGTGAACAGGCTTGTTGTTCTCATCAACCGCAACTGTGTCAGTTTCTGGTTTTTGTGTACTGAACGAGACCTTGTAACGGCAGTTGTATTTTTTGCTGTAGAACGGCATTACTTCCTCCAACTTCTTCTCAAACAACTCTTTATGCGATTCCGACACTGTGAAATGCAAGTTTGCTACACCATTTTCGGCAGCGTAGGCAGCACCTTCTTTCAGGTGCTCTTCAAACGGCGTGATGCAGCCGTCGGCAGTTTTGTGGAATTTCAGCAAACCTTTCGGCAACTTGCCATAGTTCAAGCCTTTATCAGTAAGTATGGCACTCAACAAAGCGCCTATCTGCTTGTTTTTCAACAACTCTTCGACGCTGGTGCCCTGTTTCTTCAAAACAGCCTGCAAATCGTCGTAGAAAGCGAACTTTGTGATGTTGTTGCACAAATCGGCTATTGCCTTGTCGCTCATTGCTTTATCGTAATCTTGCGGACCTTTGTACGAGTCCATCACTTCAAATAATTTCTTGAACATCCGCGAGGCAGCGCCCGAAGCAGGCACGAATTTCAACTTACGTGCTTTCGACGACTCAAACAATTTCACGTACTCGAGCAAACGCGCTTCCGACAAGCATTTGATGCCGTTTTTTGCGGTCGCTGCCGCTACTATGTCCAGTGGATTGAATCCTTTTGCAAATCGTCTGATTTGCTCCTCTACATCCCTTGGCTCAAGATTGTGAGCCTTGATTGATGCTAATTCTTGTTGGTTATACATAAGCGTGTATTTTTGTTGTGTTTTGTTAAAAACATAGTATATCAAAGTTAGTCATCCACGCGATAAAAGCAAGTAAAAAGACGTTTTTATTGCGATTCTTTGCCACAAAACGCGTGGTTGATTGTGAATCTACAATTTAGGGAAGCGGCAATTTGCAAGGTTTAAACCTCAAACTGCTTTAATGGGGCGAATTTTGTCATTTATCGCCTCTCAAAGCACGGTATCGCTTGCGCGAATCGGTGACGAAAATGCTGCTGGCGTAGTCAGTGATTATCTTCAGATAGTGCGACATCGCTGCCTCGCGGTCGTTGAGGCGGTTTTCGTAAAGTGTTGCAAGTGTGTAGTTTGCATTGTCGGCCAGCACATCGTCAGGGAATTTTTCAGCCACAGTGCGATATGCGTCCATCGCCTTGTCAATCTGATTTTTAGCACGATAGATTTCCGCTTTCAGATACCATGCCTCATCAACAATCGGAGCATCGGGATAGTTGGCGATTATTGAATCGAGACATCGCAATGCGGCAGAGTCATTATGCTGATAATGAAGCAAATCGGCATGAGCATAAATGAGCATCGCCGTGTCCGAAGCATCGCTCCAACCCGTATTATCCTCAATGAGCACCGACAAGTAGGCGGCATCGTTGGCCGTCAGTTTCTCAACGCTGGCCTTCAGCGCGTCGAGTTGCGCCTGCGCCCACATGAAGTTACCTATATAATATGCAAGTTTCGCCTTGCGCAATTTCGCCTCCGAACCAACTGGGTTGTTTTTGTTGTTGTCCTCAACGCGGGCGTAGGCCAATGTTGCGTCAACATCGTTGCCCTGCATCAGATAGACATCGGCAAGTTCGATGTCGATGGCTGCAATTTCAGTTTTGGGCAGACGGAGCGTGCGCGCGTCTTCGAGCAGAAACTGCGCATCGGCGGTTTTGCCCAAAAAGATGGATTTGAGTTTGGCCAGACTGCGCACTAAATCAATGGTTTCGGCATTAATGCCCATGTCTTGCAGCGCATCGGTGAGGGCTTTTTCAAGTTGCTCATAATCAGATTGTTGATTATCGATTCCCAACTCAATCCGTCGGTACATCACTTGAAGCATTTCGGTGCGGGCAGCATTTGTATATTCTTGATTACCACCCTTATTGATAACATACTGATAGGCTTCGACGGCTGTTGCGAAATCGTTGTTGTCCGTTGCCATCCGCGCCAGAGCCACCACCCGATGGCCGTCCTCGTTGAGCCGACGGTCGAGCGCGCGCGCCTGAATCAGTGCCATCGGGAAATTGCGGTCTTGAACGTAAATCCAAATCAGCAACTCCGCAAATGCCTTATTGTCAGGATAGTTTCGCGAATATTCGAGCAGTTTGTCAATCAGCAGTTGGTTGAGCGACTCGTCGGAATCGTTGTAAATGGCCTGCTGAAAATAGTTCTGAACTTGTTGCAGATAGACGTCGCTGACATTCAACAGTTCCAGAAACTCGACAATCATCTGACTGTAATTGCGCTGATAATAATAGAGTTGCGCCATTTCAATCCGAAAGTCGTAAGAGCCTTTCATCAGTTTGCGGCCAGTGGCATAAACCTCCTCGGCAAGTTCGTAGTTGCGTTTATCGATGAATGCCGACGCAAGTGTATTAATCTGATTGACACTTGGTGTTAACTTCTTGATTGCCTGATGGTAAATTTGCTTTGCGCGGTCGGGATTGCCTTTGAGTTCCTGAAGATTTCCCAAATCGACGTTGTACTTCAGATTGTTGCGATTCAACTTTATCTGCCCCTCGATGAGCGATTCTGCTTTCTCATAATCAGGTATTTGCAGAAGCGAATTCAGGTAGTAGCCATAATAAAAATCGGAACGGCCTTTCTTGTAGAGTTTCTCAAATAGGTCGGCGGCCTTCTGGTACACGCCCAAACGGTAATACTGCATGGCTAACTGGCTGTCAGTCAGTTGGTCCTGATTCTGCCCAATGGCGATGGAATTCGCCACAAAGAGCCAAAACAAAAGCACTAATTTAGGCCACGAAGCAGTATTGCGCACGATTTCAGCGTTTTACGATTAACCAATTAGCGCAGGCGGTCGGCTGATTTCACAAGGTCGTCGTCGGCTTTAATGCCTTTGTACGCCAGAATCAGCAAGATAACGTTGACAACTGGAATGGCGAAAGCAAACCGCGGGTGGATTGATGCGCCCATGCCCATTCCCCGTTGCAATCCGATGCAGTATGCAACCATGCCCAATAGCATAACTACTTGAAGTACAATGTTTAACTTCACAATTTTCATTTGTCGCGTGCGGCTGCCGAAAAGAAAGATGTTAATCAGGCAAAGCACTGCCACACAGAGTGTTGCGATGGCGAGCGGCAGCATGGTTGTCGAATTCATTCCTGGAACTTTTGGCGACAAGTGGCAAGCCGTCACACTGAACGTCAGAAAACCTTTGCCAATGCCAGCGAACGGCAGACCGAAAAGGCAGCATGTGAGCGCTGCGGCCACAAACAAATAAACTGATTGGATTCGTTGTATCATTTTGAAAATCAATTAAAATTCAACATTTCATTCCGATTGCGGAAGATTGTTGTGGCAACCGAACCGCATCGGTTTATGCCGTAAAGATAAGGCAATTTGCGGTTTTT
>JAEEPS010000057.1 GCA_016284875.1 Salinivirgaceae bacterium
TTCAACAGGCTTCTTCACCGCCATTGCGCTCACCACGGTGCTTGCCGCCGTCGCGCTGGCGCTGATGGAACCCGTGCTCACCCTGTTCGGCTCAACCCCCACCATTTTGCCGCGCGCAAAAGAGTATTTCTTCTGGATTCTGGCTGGAACACCGTTCATTACAGGCGTTTTTGTGATGAACAACCAAATGCGCTTTCAGGGCAATGCGGCAATGTCGATGTTTGGCGTGATGATTGGCGCCACGCTCAACATTGCTCTCGACCCGCTGTTCATTTTCACGCTCGATATGGGCATTGGCGGCGCTGGTCTGGCCACGGCCCTGTCGCAATTCGTGAGTTTTGCCATAATGCTGAAAATGACAGGGTTGCGTGGCGGAATTCGACTCAAATTCAGCAATTTCAAACCTTCGACCGAACGCTACACCGAGATTTTCGCGGGCGGCTCGCCGTCGCTTGTGCGGCAATGCCTGATGGCCGTTGTGAGCATTTGCCTGAACAACTACGCAAGCCATTACGGCGATTCGGCGGTGGCGGCTTTTTCTGTTGTGGGGCGAATAATGATGTTCGCCACGGCCGCATTGCTGGGCTTTGGGCAGGGATTCCAGCCCGTGTGCGGATTCAACTACGGCGCGGGGCTCTACGTGCGTGTTAGCCGCGCTTTCAAGTTCAGCGTCGCAGTCTCGACGGCCTACTGCGGTGCGGTTGCCGCTGCGGGAATCGTCTTTGCCGACGCCATTGTGTCGCTCTTCAGCGTTGCCGACGCCGATGTGATAAGCCTTGGCGCCCTGGTGCTGAAATTCCACTGCTGCACCTACATTCTGAACGGCTTTATTGTGCTGACTAATATGTATTTACAGACAACCCGCCATACCGCGGGCGCCTTGCTTGTGGCCGTTGCCCGCCAAGGCCTGTTCTTCCTGCCGCTGCTTGTTGTCGGCGCGCACTTCTACGGCCTGATGGGCATTGTCGCCGCCCAACCCCTATCCGACGCGCTGACGTTGGGGTTGGCGATTCCGCTTTACAGACGGAACAGGACGGAAAATTGAAGGACTGTTTAAAGTTAAGAGTTTAGTTTTGAACATTTTCGTTTTTCGCAAAATGCCACTTTCCCACACGTTCCATTCTTCAAACTTTTCATAACTTTGAAAAAACTGAAACAGCATAGCGATGGAAAACGGAACCATTTACGCCTATAAACTGCAACACATTGACAATCCGACATTTGACAATGTGCAACGCTTGGTGCGCACCTTTATAAACGATTTGCCGCAACCAATGGTTGACGAAATCTACGAAGACCTAAACCGTGGAGTTGACCAACTCACTACCGAGCCACAGATGCTTGTCTATCTGTACTCTTTTGGCAATATGCACCAAGCCAAACTCAACCGTGCCTTTGAACAGTTGCCCGATGCATTTCTGCAACAGCCTGTAATCCGCATTGTTGACTACGGCTGCGGACAAGCCATTGGCACAATGTGTTACGCTGATTACCTTGCCGAACACGGCTTAAGCCAAACCATTAAATCCGTAACTCTGATTGAGCCTTCCGAAATCTGCCTAAAACGCGCCACTCTGCACGTCTCGCAGTTCTTCCCCGATGCCAAAATTCACACCATTTGCAAGACTTTTGACAATTTAGATGCCGACGACCTTGCCACCTCAGCCAACATTCCAACACTTCACATTCTATCAAACGTTTTGGATATTCAAGAGTTTGATTTGGAAGAGTTTGCCGACAAAATCGGCTATGATTTATGTGGATACAACCAGTTTGTTTGTGTTGGTCCATATTTTTGGGAAAAAACAAAAGATGACAGGATGGTACGTTTTGCTTGGTGGCTTAATGACCAAAATCCAAACGAATGCATACTAAATCGTCACCAATTACATCCAGATAAAGACTGGACTTATCATTCGTGCGTATTTTCCGTTGTTAAAGGAACGTATGAAAAATTTGAAACTAATGTAACTGATGAAGACATTGCAAATGGAATAACAGACAAGTTTGGTGTCGTATATAGTTCTGACGGAAAACGCTTGTTGCGTTGCTTGAATGACAATATTACCAATTATGATATAAAAAAAGGCACTCTCATTATTTGTGACAACGCTTTTAACAGTTGCAAACCTGTGTACCAAAGGATTAAAATGTATGTATATGAAATTGGAGACATAGAATTTAATGGTTGTAAAAAACTGGCATCAATAATTATTCCTAATTCTATCATAAAAATTGGAAGCCACGCATTTGCAGGATGTAATAAATTGTCTTCGGTAAAATTTCCGAATTCTGTAATTAGTATTGGTGATTACGCATTTGCTGGTTGTACAGAATTACGCTCTTTATTTATCCCTAATTCTGTTAAAAGCATCGGTTTTTTTGCTTTTTGCTATTGCATAAAATTGACTTCTGTAATATTGTCAAAATCAGTAAAAGAACTTGGAATGAAATTATTCCAGGAAGATAGTCGCCTAATTATTAGATGTGAAGCAAAGCGCAAGCCCAAAAGTTGGATTTGGGATTGGGAACCATATAGATGTTCAGTTATATGGGGGATATCAATTGTTGATGATTTCATATATAAAATTGTTGATGATTATGGTCAAAAGGTTTCATTGTCTTATTATAAAGGATATTGTCAGTCACTTAAAATACCGAAGACAACAACTATTCGAGGAGTTGAATATACTATTGTAAGCATTGATGATTATGCTTTTTACGATAACACAGATTTAGTATCTGTAGACATTTCTAATTCAGTAACTAGCATCGGCAACTATGCGTTTTCTAAATGCTGTAATTTGGAGTCAATAATTATATCTAATTCAGTAAAAAAAATAGGGGATGATGCTTTTGGATATTGTAGTAGTTTAAAAACAATTACTATTCCTATTTCTGTTGCATATATTGGTAATAATGCCTTTGGAGGATGTGATAAATTAACAATCAAATGCAAAACAGAATTAAAGTTACCCGGATGGGATGGAACTTGGAACGGATATGATAAAAGGCCTGTTCTGTGGGGGTATAATGGTTTCTTATTTAGAATTACAGACAAATACAAACAAGAAGTATCTATATCAAAGTATCAAGAGAGTGAAGTAGAAATAGTAATTCCAGATAGTACATATATTGATGGTGTTAAGTATTCTGTTACGAATATTGATAATAATGCATTTTGTTGTAAAACTGTGAAATCAATAACTATTCCTGATACTATACCTTGTAACGGCAGTTTGTTTTGTCATTGTGATAATTTGATTTCAATTAACAGGAAAAACGTTGTTTCAATTAAAAACAGACAACTAACTATAGTGAGCAATTATACTTCCGACAATGGAGTCTTATTCAATAAAGATAAAACCCGTTTGATTTGTTACCCTGTAGGAAAAAAAGGTTCATATAACATTCCTGATACAGTTAAAGAAATAGGACAAGGCGCTTTTTGTTTGTGCAAAGGTTTGACATCTGTCAACATTCCTAATTCAGTTATAGATATAGACAATAGTGCTTTTGATGGGTGCGAATCTTTAACATCAGTAGTCATTCCAAATTCAGTTAATAAAATTGGCGATTCTGCCTTTTGTGATTGCAAGAATTTGTCATCTATCATAATTCCTGACTCTGTTAACATTATTGGAAATCAAGCATTCCAAAATTGTGAAGGTTTGTTATCAGTGACTATCGGCTATTCGGTAAAAACAATTGGTTATTACGCTTTTAGCAATTGCAATAAATTAAGCACTATTATAATTCCCAATTCTGTAAAGTCAATAGGACATAATGCATTTAACAAATGTCAAAATTTAGCAAAAATATCTATACCACAATCCGTTATGAGTATTGACTGGGGAACTTTTAAAGATTGTGACAAATTACAATATACACAATACGATAATGCTTATTATTTGGGGAATGAAGAAAATCCCTTTTTATGTTTGGTCAAGGCTACATCAAGGGAAATTACAATGTGTGAAATAAATCATAAATGTAAAATCATCTGCTATGGAGCATTTTGCCAATGTATTAATCTGAAATCCATATTGTTACCAGATGGGATTCGTGTTATCGGGAGTAATGCATTTTGTCATTGTGATAAATTAGTAAAAATCACAATTCCACCTTCAGTTAAAACCATACACTCTTATGCATTTTCTGATTGCGTAAGTTTGAAATCGGTAGATATATGTGATTCTGTCGACAGAATTTTTAGTGATGCGTTTAAAAGGTGTAAAAATTTGAAAACAGTTTTTATTCCCAAATCTGTTTGTTTTGATTACGATGCCTTTGATAGAGATTGTAAAATAAAAAATGAGTCAAACATTATAGCATATTGGTTACGCCGTTTATTTAAAAAGTCCTAATTTCCATTAGAACCGAACTAACTGAAAATTAACATTATGAGCACTTTATCCACAAAAGTAACCGACAATGAACTCGCCGCAGGCATAAAAGATGAGTTTGGCGTGGTTTATAGTGTAGACGGCAAACGGCTGTTGAAATGCGAGAACGACAAAATAGGACAATACAAAATAAAAGACGGAACAAAGGTTATTTGTGATTGGGCTTTTGAATGGTGTGAAGCACTACAGCAAATAGTCATTCCTAATTCTATAACTAGCATCGGAAAAAGCGCCTTTTATTGTTGTAAATCTCTACAACAAATAATAATTCCCCATTACGTAACTCATATTGACAGTAATCCATTCGCTTATTGTAAAAGAATAAATGTTAAAAGCGAATCGAAGCAATTTGTAGTGCAAGATAAAATGCTAATTGACACCATAGAACGTCGTCTTATCACATATTTCGGTCATAAACAATCCGTTCTTATCCCAAACATAGTAACTCTAATTGGTGATAGTGCTTTTTTAAATTGCAACTCCTTAAGAAAAGTTGTTTTTTCGGATAGTTTAACTAACATTGAAGAATATGCTTTTAGAGATTGCGAATCTTTACAACAAGTATCTTTTTCAAATTCTTTAATAAGTATTGGTGAATCGGCTTTTTCTCACTGTATTTCATTGCAGCAAATAGTAATACCTAATTCTGTAACAAAAATTAGCGACGCTGTTTTTAATTTATGCGGTTCTTTGCAACAAATAATCATTTCCGATTCTGTAATGAGTATTGGGAATCTCGCATTTAGTTACTGTTGCTCTTTACAACAAATAACCATTCCTGATTCGGTAACCAGAATTGGGGAAACTGCATTTATTTCGTGTGATTCTATAAAACATATAATCATTCCTGAAGGCAGTGCAGAAAAATTCATAAAAATGCTGCCCGCTAATTTATTAGACAAGGTATATTGCATAAAAAAAGCATACACAGATGAGCAAATAGCAGAAAAACGTAAAGATTTGCCATTCTAATAAATTTTGACATTTAGGATAAACCAACTGAAAATTAACCACCAATGCCGTTACCCAACCGACATACACCACGCGCAAAATGGCACAAATACAATGGTGCTGAATATTTTGTCACCATTTGCACAAATGGCCGCGAGCATTATTTCGGCGAGGTGCGCGATGGCCAAACGCAATTAACGGCCGCGAGGGAATGTTTGCGCGCGCAGATAAAACCCCGAAGGGGTGATATAACATAGGCAGGGGTGTGAACCCCTGTAACAAACGCAATAACAGGGAACTGAACCCCGAAGGGGTGACACATAGATAATTAAGAATTATGGCAGCAACATTAGTAGAAATCGACGTCCACATTGTTTTTCACATTAAAACAACAAGCGTCACTATGCGTGAATCCGATATTCCACTGATACACAAATATATTGGTGGTGTTTTGAAAAATATTGATTCTGTGCCCGTTTGTATCGGCGGCATAAACGACCACGTACACATTCTTTGCCCGTTACCTAAAACAATGGCACTGTCAGAATTTGTCCGCGCCATAAAATCCAATTCAAGCCGTTGGATAAAAACAATGGATTCGTATTACAACGGATTTGAGTGGCAGACGGGTTATGGCGCTTTCAGCGTCAGTCCGTCGGTGAAAGAGAAAACAATCCAATATATCAGCACACAAGCCGAACACCATAAAAAACAAACGTTCAAAGATGAATATTTGGCATTTTTGAAAGCATATAATATTGATTATGACCCAAATTATGTTTTTTCTGATTAAAAATATGGAATTTGCAGTGCCACCCCTTCGGGGTTCTAAATGGAATTGCCACATATACAGGGGTTCACACCCCTGCCTGAAATATGCCGCCGCTTCGCGGCTCACATTTGCAACCTAATTTTGCAGATTTTCGGACGTTATTTTTGAAAGAAATGCAGATTTTTGGACGTTATTTTTAGCAAAAATGCAGATTTTCGGAAGATAGATTGAGCGACTAAAAACACTTTGCAAATGCTCTGCACTTGCTTTTTTCATTACCTTTGACTGTTGCGGACATTTGACAAAACCGACAACAAACCGCTATGGCACAATGGAATAAGATACGAATCGAACGCGAAAACGGCACCGCTGCCGAAGCACAGGCGCCTGTGATTGTCTCGGCAAGCCGCTCGACCGACATTCCCGCCTTCTACGCCGACTGGTTCTTCCACAGGCTCAAGGTCGGCTACTCGGCATGGACCAACCCGTTCAACGGCGCGCAGAGTTTTGTGTCGTACCAAAACACGCGGTTCATCGTCTTTTGGTCGAAGAACCCCGAGCCGCTGCTGCAACACATTGATTATCTGAAAGAACGCAATATCGGCTGCTACATTCAGTTCACACTGAACGACTACGAAACCGAAGGCCTTGAGCGCGGTGTGCCGCCCCTTGCCCACCGTATCGACACCTTCCGAAGGCTGGTTGACACCTTGGGCAAAGGCCGCGTTGTCTGGCGCTTCGACCCGCTCATTCTCACCGACAGAATCACGCCCGAAACGCTCTTGCAGAAAATCGAACACATTGGCAATCAACTCAATGGCTATGCCGAAAAACTTGTTTTCAGTTTTGCCGACATTGCCCTGTATAAAAAGGTTAAGGCCAATCTTGAGCGCAACCGCGTAAACTATTCCGAATGGACCGTAGAACAGATGGACCAATTTGCACGCCAACTGTCGGAACTCAACCAGCAATGGAACTACCAACTTGCCACCTGCGGCGAAAAGATTGATATTGAGCAATATGGCATTCTTCACAACCGCTGCGTCGACGATGACCTGATGATTCGTTTTGCCCACCACGACAAGGCGCTGATGGACTTTCTGGGTGTGGAAATAAAAACACGCGAGATTTCGCTTTTCGGCGCCGAGCCGCTACCGCAGAACGCACTGATTATCAACGATAATCTGTACGCCATAAAGCGGAAAGACAACCGCGACAAAGGTCAGCGCCCCGCCTGCGGCTGCATTATGAGCAAAGACATTGGCGAGTACAACACCTGCCCGCACCAATGCGAGTACTGCTACGCCAACACAAGCAAGGAAGCCGCCTTGCGCAACTTTGCCCGCGCCCGCGAAACAGGCTGGAAATCAGAGACTATCACGGGAAAGTGATTGATTTACTGATTAATTGATTAACTGATTTTGATATCTGAAAACTGATGTCCGAAGTCTGTTGTCTGTAGTCTAAAGTCATTTCATTTACCAAATTATCCGATTCGCCGATTATCCATTTTTTTCCTTACTTTACGGCACAAAACAGCAATCGGTATGGTAGCACAGAACATTCTCGACACTGACATAATGTACCTGAAGGGCGTTGGTCCGCAGCGGGCTCTGACGCTTGCCGACGAGTTGGGCGTGAAAACCTACGCCGACCTGCTCTACTATTTCCCCTACCGCTACCTTGACCGCACGCGCTTCTATTCCATCAACTCGATAAACGAAGATTTGGGGCTGATTCAGGTGAAAGGCCGAATCACCAAGACCGAACTTGTGGGCGAAGGCCGCAACCAACGCTTTGTGGCGTGGTTTGCCGATGAGACGGGCGCCGTGCCGTTGGTCTGGTTCAAGGGCATCAAGTGGATTAAAGACCGATTCAAGGTCGGGGCCGAATATGTGGTTTTCGGCAAGCCGACGGAATTCAACCACCAGTTGAATTTTGTCCATCCCGAGATTGAAGATATGGCCAAATACCAGGCCAAGCCCGAGTACTCGCTGCAGCCGCTCTACAACACGTCGGAAAAGATGAAAACCAAGATGGTTACGTCGAAAACCATCCACCAACTGCAAATCAATCTGCACGAAGCGATTAAGAACGTGGCCATTCCCGAAACGCTGCCGCGCCAACTGCTCGAAAAACTGAATCTGCCCAACCTAAAGACCGCACTGACTGATATTCATCTACCTAAAAATCAGCACGATTTGCAGCGGGCGCAGTTGCGGCTCAAATTCGAAGAGTTGTTCTACATTCAACTCAAACTATTAAGACTTAAAAAAATACGCGCCCGAGCCAACGGCGGACACAAGTTCGAAGTTGTAGGTCAAAATTTCAATGATTTCTACAACAACCATCTGCCCTTCAGCCTAACCAACGCACAGAAACGCGTTCTGCGCGAAATCCGCCGCGACACCAATACTGGCCTGCAGATGAACCGTCTGCTGCAAGGCGACGTTGGCAGTGGCAAGACGCTGGTGGCGCTGATGTCGATGCTTTTGGCGTTGGACAACGGCTTCCAGTCGTGTCTGATGGCCCCCACCGAGATTCTAGCGCAGCAGCACTACAAATCGTTCTGCGAGATGCTTGCGCCGATGGGCATCGAAGTGGCGCTGCTGACGGGCTCAACAAAGCAATCCACTCGTACTCAACTGCTTGCCGACCTTGCCAGCGGCCAGTTGAAAATACTCATCGGTACACACGCGCTGATTGAAGACCGCGTGGTTTTCAACAGTTTAGGTCTTGTGGTCATCGATGAGCAGCACCGTTTTGGCGTTGCGCAGCGTGCACGGCTGTGGTCGAAAAACAGCATTCCGCCGCACGTTCTGGTGATGACCGCCACCCCCATTCCGCGCACGCTGGCAATGACGCTCTACGGCGATTTGGATGTGTCGGTAATCGACGAACTGCCACCAGGCCGCAAACCCGTCAAGACCATACACTACAACGATTCGCGGCGTTTGCTGATGTTCGGATTTCTGCGCGAGCAACTCAAGCAGGGACGGCAGGTTTACATCGTCTATCCGCTCATCAGCGAGCCAAAAGCGTCTGATTTGAAATATCTTGAAGACGGCATCGAGAGCATATCGCGCGCCTTCCCCCCGCCCGACTACGCCATCAGCGTTGTCCACGGGCAGATGCCATCGGCCGAAAAAGAGAAATCGATGACCTATTTCGCCAAAGGCATCACCAATATAATGATAGCCACCACGGTGATTGAAGTTGGCGTGAACGTGCCGAACGCATCGGTGATGGTGATTGAGAACGCCGAGCGGTTCGGATTGAGCCAGTTGCACCAGTTGCGCGGGCGTGTTGGCCGCGGTGCCGACCAGTCGTATTGCATTCTGATGACTGGCGACCGTCTGACCACCGAAGGCCGCAAGCGCATCCAGACGATGGTTGAGACCAACGACGGCTTTGTGATTGCTGAAGCCGACCTGAAACTGCGCGGCCCTGGCGACATTGAAGGCACGCAGCAGAGCGGCATCGCCATCGACCTGAAAATCGCCGATTTGGGTAAAGACAACCAGATTCTGATGCTTGCCCGCAACGAAGCCAGCCTGATTCTGGAAGCCGACCCGAACCTGAAACAGCCCGAGCACGTCATTCTCGACTCTGAAATCAAGCGCCGCTGGAAATATGAATTTGATTGGGGGCAGATAAGTTAAACGCTTTCAATCAAAAAAAACATTATATTAGTCAAAAGGAAATTATCGATAATAGAAAAAAGCATTTCATTTATAGTCAAATAATTGCAGTTAATGCGATTTAATCTTCTCAAAACTATTATTAAAACATTGACAACGAAATGAAACTGACACTTTCAATTGCATTGATAATATTGTCGTTCAGCACTTTCGCTCAACAGGAAATCAAACTATACGATGGCGAGGCTCCTGGCAGCGAAGGAATCGCAAACAACGAGAAGGTGCAACGTGATGCCAGTGGGCGAATCCAGACCATTTCGGGCGTTGTGGAGCCGTCGATAACGGTTTTTCTGCCTGAAGCCGAGAAATCGACTGGTGTGGCGGTAATTCTATGCGCAGGAGGCGCTTTGGCCGCTCATTCGTGGGGCGACAATGTGATTTCGATGGCCGAATGGCTTAATGAGCGCGGCATTGCGGCCATCGGGCTGAAATACCGCACCCGAACAAACGTTGGTCCCCGCCCGCAAACGGGCAAACCTCTCAACGTTACCATCACCGAGTTTGACCAATTGCAAAAATCGAACGCCAACCCCGACCAATCGGGCGCAACCGACGCCAGTATCGACAATGCAATAGACGACGCACTGCGAGCCATGGAGATTGTGCGCCAGAATGCCGACAAATGGCGGATTGACACCGCAAAAATCGGCTACCTCGGCTTTTCGGCTGGCGGCGGAGTTGGAATTGGTGCAGCCTTGCGCGCTGACAATCAGCATCGTGCAGCATTTATTGCCACCGTTTTTGGACCCTCGCTCATTGATGTTGAAGTGCCGCAAAACGCACCCAAACTATTCATTGCCACTCGCAGCAATCATAAAAATGTGGCCGCTGGGCTTCTCTCCCTTTACCTCGACTGGAAAAAGGCTGGAGCCAATGCCGAAATGCACTTTTACGACGATGGTGCAGGCCCGTTCGGTTCGGGTGACACAGGAAACACAAGCAGCACCTGGCGCGAGAATTTCTACAGATGGCTGACGTTTAATTTCTGACAAACAACACTTTACATTATACAACCGCAATAATTTCCATTTTTATTACGGCTGTTTTTTTGCATAATGACTATGCAAAACCGATGCAACCCAATGCAAATCTATTGCATAAAATATCGAACTGAAAATTAGCACGTTACCGCAAAAACAATAAAGTAAAAATGACTTTTTTGAAAATTTGCGTAACATATCGCGAAAATTACTATATTGAGTTGCATTGAACGGAAAATATAAATATAAGATAATGAGCGATATATCAAAACTAGAACCATCAGAAGTCTGGCAACAGTTTGCTGAAATATGCAAAATTCCGCGGCCATCGAAAAAAGAAGGCAAAATGATTGACTACCTGCTCCACTTCGGGCAGCAGCATAATCTTGCCTCTTTGAGCGACTCGGCTGGCAATGTGGTTATCAAGAAACCAGCCACCAAAGGCTTTGAAAGCCGCCCTACAATTGTGCTCCAGAGCCACATCGACATGGTTTGCGAAAAGACAGCCGATTCATCGCATGACTTCGAAAGCGATGCAATTGAGCCAATAATCGACGGCGAATGGGTGCACGCAAACAATACCACCCTCGGTGCCGACGACGGCATTGGCGTTGCAACGCAACTTGCAATACTTGCATCGAAAACGGTTGAGCACCCAGCAATCGAGTGCCTTTTCACAGTTGATGAAGAGACGGGGCTGACTGGCGCTTTCTCGTTGGACGGCAGCATGTTAAGTGGTCGCACACTCATCAATCTCGATTCGGAGGACGAAGGTCAGATTTTCATTGGATGCGCTGGCGGTATCAACACTGTCGGGAAACTGAAAATCACGAAACAACCTGTTTTAGCCGACAGCAAAGCCTTCAAAATCAACATTAAAGGCTTACGAGGCGGCCATTCGGGCGATGATATTCACAAAGGATTCGGCAACGCAAACAAGATTCTGAACCGCTTCCTCTGGAATGCAACAAAGCAATTCGGCATCAATTTGTGCAACTTCGACGGCGGAAATTTGCATAACGCCATTCCACGCAATGCAACCGCCTCATTCACAATAAAAAACGCGGCCGAAAACGATTTGCGCAACCTTTTCGAAAGTTTCAAGAAAGACATCACGCAAGAGTTGAAATATACTGAACCACAATTGGTTATCGAACTAACAGAAACCGAATTGCCAGCAGAGACAATGACTCCCGACTGCCAAAAGCGCCTGCTGAACGCAATCTACGGGTGCCCCAACGGGCCGATTGCTATGAGCCATGCGCTTCCTGGCCTTGTTGAGACATCAACAAATCTGGCATCAGTCAAAGCGAAAGATACTGTGATTGAGATTGTTACGAGCCAACGCAGTTCGGTTGAATCGGCAAAATATGACATTGCCAATATGGTGGAAAGCGTGTTTGCGCAAGCAGGCATGGAGGTTGAGCATTCCGAAGGTTATCCTGGTTGGGAACCCGACACCAATTCGGCAATTCTGACGACCGCCGTGGCAAGTTACAAGCGGCTTTTCGCCAAAGAGCCAGAAGTGAAGGCCATTCACGCGGGGTTGGAATGCGGACTATTCCTAAAAAAACTTCCTGGCATGGACATGATTTCCATCGGGCCAACCCTGCGCGGAGTGCACTCACCAAGCGAACGCATCGAAATAAAAACCGTGAAAATGTTCTACGATTTTCTGACGGACATTTTAAAAACAAACTGATTAACAATCTGTTATCGAACCGATATGGAGACAAGGCACATTGATATCAAAGTTGAAGTTGCAAGCAGTTTGGACGAACTCGAAACGGCTGACCGAGAGTTGGTTATGCGCGCACAAAAGGCCGCCAGCCGCGCCTACGCGCCTTATTCGCAGTTCAATGTGGGAGCCTGTCTCCTACTCGAAAACGGCGAGATGATTGAGGGCAACAATCAGGAAAATGCGTCGTATCCGTGCGGTTGTTGCGCCGAGCGAACCGCGCTCAACTACGCCCGCTCAAAGTTCCCTGGCACGGCCGTTGAAACCATTGCAATTGCCGCCTTCAACAGCGACGGCCAAATGAACACCCCCATTCCGCCCTGCGGCATCTGCCGTCAGGCTCTGCTCGAATGCGAAGCCGACAGTGGACGGCCTATCAGGGTGATAATGAACGGCAAAAGCCTCACAAACATCGTTCACAGTGTGGCCGACCTTTTACCCTTGTCGTTCGACAAAAAAAATCTTAACGAATAGAATATCTGACAATCAATAAAATAGCAAGAAGATGAAAAAAGCAGCAACAATCAAGGACATTGCAAAAGCAATAGGCGTTTCAGTATCGACCGTTTCACGCGCGTTGCAGGACAAACCCGAAATTTCGGACGAGACCAAAACACTAGTCCGCGAGACGGCGTCGAAGATGAACTACCGACCCAACACCATGGCGGTGGCGCTGAAAACACGCAAATCGTACTCAATCGGCGTGGTTGTGCCGCAGATTGTCAGTTTCTTCTATGCCACTGTGGTTCAAGGAATTGAACAGGTTGCAAATGAGTTGGGCTATCAGGTTTTCGTCAGTTCGTCGAACGAGGATATGATTAAAGAGATGCAGAACGTGTATGGTTTTCTCGACCATCGCGTTGACGGAATGATTGTGTCGCTCTCGAAGGCAACCGACGAATTCACTCATATTCACCGAATTGAAGAAAACAACGTGCCGCTGGTGCTATTCGACCGCACATCGAAGGAAATCAATGTGCCGAAGGTTGTGGCCAACGATGCCGACGCCGCCTATATGGCTGTTTCTCACCTGATTGAGCGCGGTGCTAAACGTGTGGCGCTCATCACGGGCCCCGAGCACATGCTCATTGGTCGCAACCGCTTCCGCGGATACCGCGCCGCACTGACCAATCACGGCCTTCCCATCGACAACCGCATGATTGTGCGCTGCAACCTCACTGTTGACGACGCGCGCGAAGCCGTTTTGAAGATGTTCGATATGAAAAATCCGCCCGACGCCATCTTCGGCATCAACGATGAAGTGGCCATCGGCGCACTCTACGCCGTGAAGGAAAAAGGCTTGAAAATACCTGAAGATGTGGCGATTGTAGGCTTCTCGAACAGCCGCCGCTCAAGTTACATTGAGCCGACGCTGAGCACACTTGACCAAAACCCAATGAAGATTGGTGTTCTGGCCGCGAAACTGCTTTTCGACCAAATTCAGGGCAAACCCGATTTCAGTGAGAATAAGGAAGTTATAGTGCCTGCCAACTTGATTGTCAGGGCATCGTCGAACAGGTAGGATTTGGGTGTTGGGTGTTGGGTGTTGGGTGTTGGAGATTGGAAATTAATCCTTCAAGCATTCTATCCTTCAATCCTTCAATCCTTGTTTGGCCTTCATAATGCGCTGATACGATTGGTTGATGCGTTGCTCGGTGATTTTGCCACTGGCAACAAGTTTTTTCATTGCCGCAAGCGCATCTTTAACAATATCAGCATTATAGACATCGATATTGTTTGAGAATATCAGCACATCCACTCCTGCGTTGATGGCAAGACGGATGGCGTCCTCAAGGCCGTATGACTTGCTGATGGCATTCATCATCATATCATCGGAGAATATCAAACCATTGAAATGCAAATCGTTGCGCAGTTTTGCCAATATCTTTGCCGACAATGTTGCTGGGTATTGGTCGTCGAATTTGCGGTTGAAAATATGCGCTGTCATAACCGCCATAGGCTGCACTTCAGTCAGCAGTTTCTGATATGGCTTGAGTTCCTTATCTTGCCAAGTATCAGTAACATCGGCAAGTCCAAGATGCGTGTCGCTCACCGAACTGCCGTGGCCAGGAAAATGCTTCAGCGAGCAAAGAACGCCCTGTTTGTTGTGCTCATCGACAAACCATCGTGCATTGCGTGTAACAACCTCAGCATCAGCCGAAAACGAGCGGTTGAGTTTGCCGATTACTGGGCATTTCGGATTGACATCGACATCGACTGACGGAGCAAAATTGACGTTTATGCCAACCTCGCGACATTTTCGGGCAATTTGCGCGGCATAAAACCTTGTAGTATCCTCTTTGTCAATGGTTCCCAGATATTTAGGCGTAACCGTCCGACTGAAACCATATTCGGGTTTTAACCGCGAGACGTTGCCTCCCTCCTCGTCAATGGCAATGAAAAGTTTTGTTGATGAGTACGATTGAAGATTGCTAATCAACGTTTTAAGTTGTTGCTTAGAAACAATGTTGCGCTGACGGCTTTTCGTTGGCACATCGTAGTCGAACAAAATGATTCCACCAATCTGATAATCGCGAATCCACTGAACCACAGGACTTTGCTGCGTGATTTCAGTGCCACGGAAACCAACCATAAGCATCTGCGCCATTTTCTGCTCAAGCGTTGGTTTGTTTTGGGCGAATGCAAAAATTGGAATCAAAAACGTGAAAAGAAGAATCGTTTTTTTCATATCTGATTGGTTATTAGAACGCTTTTAAAACATGAACATACACACCGCTCCTGCCCTGACGCGTCAAAGTACCCTCCACCCTGAATACAATATCGTAGTAAGTAATCATATCAAGTCCTATGCCTGCGCTTGTTAACATTTTGTTTGACAAATAGTTATTGGTTCCAATGCGGGCGTCGTCAACATAGCCAGCATCAACAAACAAATTTAGATAAAAACTGTAATGCACCTTGTTAAATTCACTCCACGACCAACCGTCAATCTTCTTGACTTGCATTGGAACAAGGGCAAATTTTGCAAAGGCGCGACCAGTGGCAAAACGCTGACCATCAATTACATAATATTCAAAACCTCGCAGATAGTCAAGGTAACCCAAGGCCTGCTCTGTGTAGTATGGCTGCGGCTTGCCGGGCGAATATTTGGCCAGACCGCCTACTCCCGCATAAAACCGATGTCCTAAATCGAAATATTTGTAGGCCGACAGTCGAGAGTACCATGAGCCATCGAGTTCATTATCAAGCAGATTGAGTCCAATTTTTCCAACCTCAAGCGTCACGTTGTGGCCTTTCAACGGATAAAACTTGTAATCGCGGCAATCCCAATCGAACGTGTAGGCCAACTTAAAATACTGTGTGTTAGACTTTTGAATGCCAAAATAATCAGAATTCAGCGCGATTATCGTATCGGCCACATTGGCGTGGGCGTAACCTGCTGTAAGAATGTGCCTTACATCGTATTTCGGGCGGAAAGTATAGAAAAGGAATAAATCCTGATTATCAATCACTTGATGCTTGTCGCTGCGGAAATACTGCGGCTTGCAACTGTCGGTGGCAAAGCGCACCTCGTTCTGGCGGTAAAACGATAGTTGAACAGTCAGTCCATGCTTCTTATCGGCCGTGATGTAGGGAAAATCGTAAAAAATCTGGAACTGCTTTTTGTACCCCAGACGGAATTTCACCTTCAGCGTTTCGGCACGGCCACGGAAGTTGTTGTTTATCAGCATTAAACCATAGTTGATGCGCTTCCAGTCGCCATCGTTGAAAAAGGCGCTCAGATTGCGGTCGGCCTGCTCAAAAATGATGTAAGGCCACCAATACCACCTCTCCTCGAGCATCACAAGCACCTGCTTCTCGTGCTCGTTTAAATCTATAAGATTGATTGTCACATAGTTGAAAAGCGATGTGTTGAGCAGATTCTCCTTTGAGCGCAGAAAAATGGCATCAGCGGCATCGGCATGCAGTGTGTCGCCTTCGCTGAAAAGCAGTTCGCGCCTGACAATGAACTCTTTAGTGGTTCGGTTGCCAGCAATCATAATGTCGCGCACAACAAAATCTGCGGTTATCGAGGAAGAGTCACGCTGTTGCGCATCGGCCACAAAACAACTGAAAACCAGAACAATAAATACGGCTATTGAGATTGTTTTGCTCACTAAATGCTCAAGAATTTCATAAAAGAATTGTAGCGGTCTTCGAGCATCGAATCGTAATCCCTGTCATTCGAAAAGACCTGTAGAATCTTGTAATTGTAACGCTCAAATGTCTGTATTACAGGCGAAATATCGGTGCGGTTCAATTTGAGTGTGACGTAGAGAATGTCAGGATTGCTGCCGTTATTGACATAGAGGCTCATGATTTTTGTGTCGTTGCCTTCAACAATTTGCGAAATCTCGCTCAACGAATAGTCGCGGATTGAGAGTTCGAGCACAATTATTGCCCCCTTGCTGCCGCCTGAAATCATAACTGCAATTTCATGCGACAAATCGGGTAATGTGATGACTCCCAAATATTTATCTTCAAAATCAAGAACTGGCAGAACCGACAGGTTGTTTTCGGCCAAAGGCTGCATTGCCTCAATAATATGCTGATTGTCACGCACAAACGGACGCGCCATCACGTGTATCTGGCTGCTTATTGCCTCATCGGGATTGCTCATATCGTAAATCTCGCGTTCCGAAACCAGCCCCAGATACTCGCTCCCATCGACAACAGGCAGATGCGACACCTTGAACACGTCCATCCAATTGAGCGCGTTGGTGCCAGTGTCAGTCTTGTGAATGGCAGGAACCACATCCGATAGCAAATCGACAACAGTCATACGAAAATTTTACATGGTAAATGTAAGAAAAAGAATTAACCGCAGAAAGGCTCATTTACAAATGGCGCTCTGCGGTCAATGAAATCACAGTTTGCGTGGACTAAGCGCCGTTTTTCGGCTGAAAATCAGTACAGCAAACCGAATGTCCAAAGCGGAATGCGATTGTGGTGGCCAATCTCAGTATCGTCAATGGCTAAATAACTGTTTTCCACATCTTTAATCTGTTCAAAGCCCTTGTTTTTGCCGCCTACCTCAAACAGATAAGACTTTACAAAGTTCTTTTTCAACAAAAAAAGACTTTCCAAGATTGTTTTTAGCATAAAAAAAAGACTTTCCAAGATTGTTTTTTGCCAACAAACATCCAATCTTTCACCGCAAAAAAAGAGAATACAGCCTCAGCCATATTCCCCTAATCAGTCAATAGAAGTTGTGTAAGGTGTAAGGTGTAAGGTGTAAGGTGTAAGGTGTAAAGTGTAAAGTGTAATGTCTATGAAAACAGTTCGTAATTCGTAATTCAGTCCTTCTGTCCTTCTGTCCTTCAATCCTTCTCCTACAGCGCCCTGACATACGTCGAAGGTTCAGGTGGCGCAGGCCAAATTCGTAATATTCGTTCTGTCAAAGAATCAAATACTTCATAAGATTTTGCCTGAATATTTATTTGCCATTCACTCTATGATACACTGTTTTAATATTATAATTGCCTAATATTTTAACCATTTCTGGCATAGCGGCATCGTAATCTGTCACATCAATCAAACAATCTTTTTTTATTAAATACTTTTGAGCAATAGTTGCTATGCTTAAATTTTCTTGACCAACATTGTGATATGCTGAATCATAATACTCATATTTAGGAAATAGAAACAAAGTGTCATTTTTGTTATTCCATTCACCTAAGACGCTCATAGATATGCCAGGTCCATATATTTCAAACGTTTTTGGTAGTGTTTTTATAATAATATATTCAGGCAACATTTCACCAACCCAATCTCTCTTATAAACTGAAACAAATGGTGAAAGAGTTGTTTTTTTTACTGAACAAGAGAAAAGTGCACACGCACATAAGAAAACAATTATCTTTTTCATATTATTTTTTCTTATTATATAAGTAACCCCATTTACTCTAAATGTAGAGTAATTACTATTTGCTAAATGCTGCCAATTTGTGTTAGGTGCCCATTTAGTTGCATCCATTGGACCGCTTTGTAAGCGTTCATAACGTGAAGGTAAAGAACTGATATAATCACCACCAAATAGTTCTCCTCTTTTATAAGCTTCCCATTCATCATTTTTATCGTAAAAAGGTCTGCCATCATTATAGCGCCCCAAACTAAAAGCTCCCGTTTCAAACTGATAAGCGTGTTTAAGTTCGTGCGCAAAGAGACCTAATCCTGCATTTGAAGATATATTAATGTCAACAGCCTTGGTCTTGTCATTAAAACTTGTGAATGCCGTGACAGTTGAATTACCAATGGCGTCTATTGTTGTTGCAGAAAAAAACGATATTGTATTTACATTATAAACCTGGGATGAAGCCGAAAGTGCTGCAATCTCGCCTCTTACATCTTCCAACTTTAAATTGTTACTATTAAGTTTGTCTATTTGTTTTTGAAGTCTACAAACCTTTTTTTCTGATAAACCACCATTATTAATCATAGTTTGTTTATCTGCGATTAACGCATTGTTGTTGGCTTGTTGGCTGTTTATGTTGGCAATTAGTTTATTCACCCATTCCCAAGCATCTTCTGTAAACTCACAACCATCCGGGTCAACAAACCTCAGCGGGTTACCCGCACAGAAGTTATAAGGCGACCAAGAGTAGTATTTCTCCGCCAGCGGGTCCATCTGCAGCCATTGGCAGAACTCGGCTGAGTACTGGCGTGCGCCGTAGTCGGATGTGGCGTCGGCGGCAATCTCCTCTTTGCCATTGTAGCGGTAGCGGTTGGCGGTGGTTTTGAGTGAGGCGTTCGGGTGGCGCAGGCCAAAGGGGTAATAGTCGTTCTGCTCAAGAACGGTCATACTCTGGTTGAGCACCGCGCGCACAGAGCCGAGGTGGTCGGTGATGTGTAGATGCTCATTTGTTGTATTTACAATCATTTAATTATTTCTCAATCAAAAAAATGTTTGAGTATTGATAAATGTATTTCGTATCAATTTCCATTTTTAAATATTGTTCTACTTCTTTTCTCTTTATAAGAACAATCCTTTCACGATAAAAATTTGATGCCATATTCTTTTTTGAGATATAATATGAAAAAGATTCTTTGGGCGCAATGTTTTTGATAAATGAATATCCAATATTTATAGGCAGAGAATCCAATAAGTTTTCAAACATCATTTCTACCAAATTAAAATCACCCTTGCGCTTTTTAAAATAGTCGTGAACCAACTCAATATCTGTTCTGTCATTAATCGGTTCTAATGCCACCCAAGTTAAATAGTTCTCATATGAATTGTTTGTTATTTGGTATTTATCTATTATTTCTCTTTCCTCAGTAATTCCATTATAATATTTGTTCGTAATAGTATCATAATGAATCAAACATTGGGCATTTATCGTTATGGTACTAGATAGAATATTTAAGAATAGTAAGTAAATTATTCTTTTCATCTCTGCATATTTTTATAGTTTACCCGTTGGCGGATTTTTTTAACATTAGTTTGTTTTGTCAATTGATAGTTAGCGTGTCTATTATCTATTCATAAGACGAACAAGAGTAACTCTTATCCGCCAGCGGGTCAAATATATTATTTTGTATTGATTCGGTAATAATTATTATTTGTCGCAGACCCAACGGCCTTAATAGTTATTATTTGTCTATTAAGCCGCAAAAAGCGATATCTTTTCGTCGCTTATTGAACAAAAAAGGCCGCCCGAATCGTCTTCAGGCGGCCTTCTGCGTTATCTAACACTCTCTCCTACAACGCCCTGACATACGTCGAAGGTGAGTCGAGAACTTTGATTTTGTCAACGTTTTCCTTGTCGATGGTGCTGATTTGCAGCAGCGAATCAACCACCGCGTCGGCCATTGTGGCGGGGATGCTCACGGCGCTGCGCACGAGCGACTGTTTGCCAAGTTCGCCTTGCCCCGATATGCGGGTGATGCGCGTTGTGGTTGCGCCTGTTGCGCCCACGCTCAGGCAGGTGGCGCGCAGGTCGTCGATGCGGTCTTCGTCCGATATGATGGTCACCTCGCAGTTGTCAGAATGAACACAAGCGTTGCGGTTGTCGGCCGACCCTTCGGCGTCCAAGCGGCGGCGCCAGTTGGTGTTGCCCTTGAGCGAGTCGATGGCGGCTATCACCTGCTCCATTGACGCAGCGAACTTCTGCCCGCCAATCTTCATATAGGTATCGATAAGTCCCACAGTGATAGGCGTTTGGTAGATGAATCCACGTCCAGGGCGGTCGAGTTTGGCCTGCTCTGCCAGCAGTTGGGCAATGCTGCTCGAATCCTGCTCGGGCATAATCAGGTGCACAATCTCCTTCTCGGCGGGAATGGTGACGCGGATAAGGCCCAGTTGGTCGCGGATGTCGTTGCCAGTGGCGTTGGTGAGTTGCGGCACGCAGATGCCCAGGTCGAGCGCGTTCTTGGCCAGATTGTCGCCCTCGCCGTTCTCCGACAGCACGCAAATCATATACGAAAGGTGATTCAGCAGCGTAACGTCGTTGTTTTCAACCTTTTTGCTATCCAGAAAAGCCAGATTGATGACAGGCGGCTGATTGCTGAACTCCATAAGGTCCTGCGAGAAGATGGTTCCGCGGCCAGGCACGTTCAGTCCCGCCAGGGCGATGATGGCGCCAATGGTGTCTCTCACGTTCTCGCGCGGCACGGTGAAGCGGAAAATGGTTGAAGGTGTGCTTCTTAACTTCACTGTGTCGCCAGGAATGCCGAACGGCAGCGGCTTGACAAGTTCGCGCACGTTTCGGGCCTGCTCAATGTAGGCGTCAACCTCGAGTTGCGTCAGAAAATCCTGCACAATAGGCGCCAAATTGTTGTTAATCATACAGGTTATAAGGCTCACGCGATGCGGCGTGTAGATGCCTTTGGCCATTTGCGTCCGCCAAACGGTACGCGACGGCGAGAATGCGCGGTTCCTGTTCGCATTCACCATTTCCATATTATCATTCATTGTCATTGGTCTTTAGGGTTTTACGTTGTTTCAGTCGGGTGAAGATGCCGAACAGAAGCACAGTGATGATTGGCCAGGCCGAAGCCATTGCCAGAATGCCGAAACCGTCGGAAATATTGAGCGCTCCGCCGATTCCAAGGCCCATAGCCAGCACCAGCGGCACGGTCACGGGACCAGTGGTCACGCCGCCGCTATCCCAGGCGATTGACGCGAATCCGTCCTCACTGAAAATGGTGAGAATCAGCAGCAAACCGTAAGAGATGACTATCAGCCAGACGAGCGGCAAATCGAACAAGATGCGCGCCAGACCGAGCACAATGCCCGTTCCCACGCCCACCGACACCACCTGCACAATCTGCTTGCGCTTGATGGCGCCAACGGTCAGGTCTTCAACGGTGATTCCCAATGCGTTAAGCGCGGGCTCGGCAAGTGTCGCGCCATAGCCAAGGCCGAAGGCGAACAGCAGCACCAGCACAAGTCCCAAAACCGACAACTTGCTGTTGAACAGCGGTTTTTCGGTAATTATCTGTGTATAAGTGTGTTTCTCACTGTCGTAATAATCAGGATTGAACTCAATGGGCTTAACCTCGCCCTTCTCGTAAAGGTTGAAGAAGGTCAGATTTTCGCCTTCGGGGCTGATGCCGCTGTAGAGCATTGTGCTATCGAAATTATTGATAACCACCTGCTCAACAAACTTCTCCTCGCTTGCAAAAGCCTTCGGCAACTGCGAGCCCACTTCGCCGCCGAGCGAACCCAAACCAAGTTTGATGCCCGATGTGAGCAGAATCATACCCACCAGCGTGAATGTCAGGCCCAGAGCCACTTCGTCTTTGTTGCGGATTTTCTCGCGAAGGAAGAGCGTGAGCACCAGAATGAGCAGCAGCGTGAGCGGAATCACAGCCCGCAGGCCGCCAACCGTCTCCTCTTTGAGCGTTGTGCTCAGCGGCTCGGTGACGGGCGCCTCGCTTGCAATCTCAACCGACGACAGCAGCCCGCGCTCGTAATCGCTTGCGCGAAGTGCGAGCCACTCCTGAAGTGTCTCATTTCCAAGATATTTCTTGCAAACCGAATCGTTTGTGGCGATGGCCATAACGGCTTTGTCGAACTGCGCCGAATCGTTGCCGAACAAG
>JAEEPS010000058.1 GCA_016284875.1 Salinivirgaceae bacterium
CCTGATTGTGCGCGGTGGTTGGCCGGCTAGCCTGAATTTGAGCATCGAGCGTGCTATGCAACTGCCACGCCAGTACCTGAAAGCTGTGATTGAAGATGATGTTTACCGCATTGACGGCGTAAAACGCGACACTGCCAAAATCAATCTGCTGCTGCGTTCGCTGGCGCGGAACGAAAGCACAACCGTGTCGAACAAAACAATAAAAAACGACATCAAAGCAATTGATGATGAAGACATTGACCTGAACACAATTGCCAGTTACCTTGATGTGCTGAACCGGCTTTTTCTGCTCGACAATTTGCAACCGTTCAGCGGAAATTTGCGTTCGTCGCTAAGGCTTAAGCAGATGGAAAAACGCCGTTTTGTAGACCCGTCGCTTGCTTGCGCCCTGCTCAAAATAACCCCCAAAATGCTGTTCAACGACCTGAACACTTTGGGCTTTATGTTTGAGTCGCTCTGCGTACGCGATTTGATTATATATTCGCAAATGTTTGACGGGCAAGTATTTCACTATCAAGATTACAATAGCAATGAAATTGATGCTGTGATTGAGATGCCCGATGGCGGCTGGTGCGCATTCGAAATAAAATTGGGGGCGAACCAAATTGATGCCGCTGCCGCGAATCTGCTGAAAATAAGGGACAAGATAGCCGAAGACCCCAACGGCCGCCCACCGAAGGCACTGTGCGTCATCAGTGGACTGGAAAGCGCCGCCTACACCCGCCCCGATGGTGTGATGGTGGTCCCGATTTCGGCATTGAGAGAGTGATTTAAAATGAGACTATTATGCAACAGACCGTAAATCTATACGCCAACCACAAAATCACCGACTGGCTGCCAACGTCGGTGAAAGAGATGGCTGCGCGCGGCTGGGACCAGCCCGATGTGGTGCTGTTCAGCGGCGACGCCTACGTTGACCACCCGTCGTTTGGGGCGGCTGTGATTGGGCGCGTGCTTGAGTCGCAGGGGCTGAAGGTGGTGATTGTGCCGCAACCCAACTGGCGCGACGACCTGCGCGATTTCCGCAAATTCGGCCGCCCGCGAATGTTTTTCGGCGTTTCGGCTGGCGCGATGGACTCGATGGTGAACCACTACACCGCCAACAAGCGCCGCCGCTCGGACGATGCCTACACCGCCGGCGGAATCGCTGGTCAAAGGCCTGATTATGCGTCGGTTGTCTATTGCAATATCCTGAAAGAACTCTACCCCGACGTGCCGATTGTTCTGGGCGGAATTGAAGCGTCGTTGCGGCGTTTCGTACATTACGATTATTGGTCCGACTCGCTGAAACCCAGCATTTTAGTCGATACAAAAGCCGATATTTTGAGTTACGGAATGGGCGAGAAAACGCTCATTGAACTCGCCACCCGATTCAAGCGCGGCGACACCGTTGAGCAGATGACCGACCTGCCGCAAATCGGCTATCTGCGGCCAGCCGCTGATTTTCAAACAATTAAAACCGATGCGGACATTGTTCTGTCGTCGTACGAGAAAAGTTTGAAAGACAAAGTGGCCTATGCCGTTGATTTCAAGACGATTGAAGAAGAGTCGAACAAATGGCACGCGCGGCGCATTCTGCAACTGATGGGCGACAAACTGCTGATTGTCAATCCGCAATACGAGCCGTGGACGCAAGCCGAAGTCGATTTCTCGTTCGACCTACCCTACACGCGCCTGCCGCACCCGCGCTACAAAGACAAGACCATTCCCGCCTACGAGATGATTCGCCACTCGGTGAACCTGCACCGCGGCTGCTTTGGCGGCTGCTCGTTCTGCACCATTTCGGCGCACCAGGGCAAGTTTGTGGTGAGCAGGTCAGAAGAGTCAATTCTGAAAGAGATTGAAAAAGTGACGCAAATGCCTGATTTCAAAGGTTATCTGTCCGATTTGGGCGGCCCGTCGGCCAATATGTACAATCTGCACGGACAGGACACCACAATTTGCGAGCGTTGCAAACGGCCGTCGTGCATCTTCCCAAACATTTGTAAAAACCTGAATACCAATCACGAACCGCTTACGAAACTCTATCAGAAGGTGGCCGCCAACCCGAAAATCAAAAAGGCTTTCATTGGCAGCGGCGTCCGCTACGACCTTCTTCTCAACTACGACCACCCCACGCCCGACAAGTTGGAATATATCCGCCAACTCATTGTGAATCACGTAAGTGGCCGACTAAAAGTGGCGCCCGAGCACACGTCGGATGCGGTTCTGCAAATGATGCGCAAGCCACCGTTCGCGCTCTTTAAGCAGTTCAACAAAATTTTTCAGACTGAAAATCAGTGTGCCGGGCTCAACCAGCAACTCATTCCGTACTTCATATCGAGCCACCCCGCAAGCACCAAGCGCGATATGGCCCAACTGATGCTCGAAACCAAGAAACTCGACTTCAAACTCGAACAGGTTCAAGACTTTACGCCAACCCCGATGACGCTCTCGACCACCATTTACTATTCAGGAATCGACCCCTACACAATGAAGCCCGTGTATACCGCCCGCACCAAAGACGAGAAACTCGAGCAGCGCAAATTCTTCTTCTGGTACAAGCCCGAATTCCGCCGCGAGATTGACTCCGAACTGCGGCAGATGGGACTACTCTCCGGCCCCGCCTACACACCGAAGATCGGGAAATCGGGCAACGGGAATTTCAAGCAGAACGATGGCCGAAAGGGCGGAAAATTCGATTCGAAAAAGGGAAATTTCGGCGGAAAACCGAAAAAAAAGCGGTAATCGGGGAAAAAACGGGAAACTTCCATAAAAAGATTGCCCAAATCGATTGGAATTCGCGGTTTAGACTGATATTTCTTACATTCGGACATCATTCTTAAACTAACAACTATGAAAAAGCATTTTTCAAAAATGATGCTTGCTGCAACAGTTGCAGCGGCATTTGTCGCTTGTCACGACAATGATGATGACAAAGTTAAATTCGACACAATCGACTATTCGGTTGATTTAGGGCTCACAAGCGGAACCCGATGGGCGAAAATGAATGTGGGAGCCAAAAATCCGTGGGACTACGGCGACTACTTCGCATGGGGTGAAACAAAATCGAAAGATACTTACGACTGGAGCAATTATCTCCACATGGCACCAGGCGGAACCGACTGGCAGTCAATCAACAAGTATCAAAACGACGACCACTTGCCAAGCGACTTCAACAAAGGCACTTTCATAGGCGATGGCAAAACAACGCTCGAAGCCGCCGATGATGCCGCCGCAGCCAACTGGGGTGGCGACTGGACTATACCGACCATTGCCGACTTTGCAGAACTGCTCGGCAAATGCAAAACCGATTGGACCGATAACTACAACAACACCGGGGAGTCTGGTCTAGTGGTTAGCGGCAATGGCAACTCAATTTTCCTCCCGACCGCAGGTTTCTATAATGGTGGAAACTTTCCCGACAGCATGGGACGCTATTGGTCGGCTACGCTTGGCCATGCAACATACTATGCCCAAACGCTCTATTTCTTCAATAGCAACCCGGCAATAGATTATTGCGACCGCTGCGATGGTAATACGGTTCGCCCTGTATGCCCCAAAAACGGCAGCACTCAAGGCCACGACGCCGTTGACCTTGGATTGCCATCGGGCAAATTGTGGGCAACCTGCAATGTGGGCGCAAACACTCCGGCCGAGAGTGGCGGCTTTTTTGCTTGGGGCGAGACAACGGCAAAAACAGACACTTTTGATTTCTATTGGCCTAAATACAAGCATGTTGCAGATACCAGGGATGACGTGTCTGCAATCAACAAATATCAGATTGCCGATGATTATTTCGGCATCTGGTACAACAGCGAGTATTCTGGCGACAACAAAACAACGCTTGAGCCGAATGACGATGCCGCTCAGGCAAACTGGGGGGGCAATTGGACAATGCCCACGGAAGACCAAATGTGGGAGTTGATTAATGAGTGTTATTGGGTTTGGACCACCGATTACAACGGCACTAACGTGTGTGGTTACATTGTATATAAAATCAAAAACAAGGCTGACAAAGGAGTGAAAGTGTACGCTTTTGAAACCCCTTCGGACAATTACTCTCTAACCGACACTCATATTTTCCTTCCGGCTGCCGGTGAATACCACCCTGCTCTTCATTGGGATAGCGGATTAGGCTTCTATTGGGGCAAATCGCATGAGGACAACTTTACAAGGTCTGCAGACGAGATAGGATTCTCCAACAGCGATGTAGGCATGATGGGAAGTTACCGCTGCTGCGGAAGTTCGGTTCGACCAGTCTATAAACCGTAACTGATGGTTGAAATTAAAATGTATAATATTGGCAGAGAGGCTAAAATCAAGCCTCATTGACACAAAAGCGTCTCACAAAACGAGACGCTTTTTTCTTGTTTACTTACGCTCGTATATGCATCATTTTCAAGACATAAACGTTGTTTGGTATTCGAACAGCAGCCATTAGTCCACAAAAATCGCCCGTTTTTCGTGAATTCTGCCGATTGGCGGCAAATGGCGGCAAAGTTGAGTTGAATATCGAACTTATTTTTGTTTGAAACGGGAAAAACCGACATTTGCAGCGTCAAAAAAAGGTAAAAACAAAAGATATGAAAAGCATTCTGAACATTGCTGTCGCAATAGTGACAATGATTGGCGGCTTCGGCTGCAACTCGATATCTGCCTCAGAGGCGAACGAAAATCACACTCCCGACAATCAAATGCTGGCTTTCAGCCTGTTACAAGCCGACAACGGCAAGCAGTTGCTGGCCGACCACAATGCC
This sequence comes from Salinivirgaceae bacterium, assembly GCA_016284875.1. Lineage (GTDB taxonomy): Bacteria > Bacteroidota > Bacteroidia > Bacteroidales > SZUA-534 > RUG13583. The sequence goes on from JAEEPS010000058.1 coordinate 4,740, forward strand.
ACAATCTCGGGCGACACAATAAAAATACTTGTCCCCTATCTTGTTGATTTCAAACTGAAACCGACATTCGTTACCGAACGCAGCGCCAAAGTCTATGTTGACGGCGCGAAACAAAAAAGCGGCAAAAACACTGTCGATTTCAGCACTCCCGTGCAGTACAAAGTGGTGGCCAAAGGCAATGCCCACACCTACACCGTAATGGTTTACAACAGCGGTCTGCCAGTGGTTTATATCAACACAAATGGCTCAAAACCAATAACAAGCAAACGCGTGTGGCTGGATAGCACAACGGTTACAATCTATCGCGCCAACGGCGAACTGGACTACCACACCGTGCAACCCGACGCGCAAATCAAAGGGCGCGGAAACTCAACTTGGAGCGTCAAGGCGAAACGTCCGTACGCGCTGAAAATCAAAAAGAAATCCGAGATTTTGGGAATGCCCAAAGGAAAACGCTGGTGCCTGCTGGCCAACTTTTTCGACCCGTCGCTGTTCCGCAACGACCTTGCCAACTATCTGGGCCAGAACTACACCAGCCTCGACTGGACGCCACACGGACAGAACGTTGAACTGGTGCTGAACGGCAAGCACTGCGGAAACTACTACCTCTGCGAGCAGGCCAAAACCACCAAAGGCCGCGTGCCTGGCGAGTACCTGATTGAGGCCGACCGAAAAGCAGGCCGGGGCGACATTACAGGCATTAAGACTGGTAACTTTTTTAATGTCAAAGACATAGCCATTAAGGGCAAAAACGAGGACGACCCCGAAGTGATTGCCGAAGCCAAGCGCATTCTCGACCGCTTCGAGACCACACTCTACGGCCCCGACTTCCTCAACCCTAAAACGGGCTACAAAACGCTTATCGACGTCGAAAGTTTTGTCGATTGGCTGTTGATCAAAGAGTTAAGTAAGGATTTCGATGGCAATATGTTCACCAGTTGCTTCTGCCACATTATGCCCGACGACATTATTAAAATGGGCCCGATTTGGGATTTCGACCTCGCATTTGGCGGCAATCCGTTCGGCAACGATGCGGCGATGGGCGGTTTCGGCGGCTTTTTTGGCGGCGCCGAAGGCAACGACATGGCGTTCTACAACCAACCCGAAGGCTACCACATTGCCAAAGCCAACTGGTTTGTGCAGATGTTCAAAGACCCCGAATTCTTAAGTCTGCTGCTGAAAAAAGTTGATGCAATGATTGCCGATTCAGCCACCATTATGGCATATATCGATGCGAGTGAGGCACGCTTGGCGCTCTCCGCCTCGGCCGACACGGTGAACTACTACACCACTTCGGGTTTCGATATGAACGACCCCGACGCAATGAATTTCAGCATGGAAGACCTTGAGGATATGGGCATTGGCGGTTTCCCGATGCCTGGAATGGACTCGGCGGGCGGTTTTGGCGCTTTCCCATTCCCCATGCCTGGAATGGATTCCACCATGTTCGGCGGATTTGACGTGAACTTCGGCTTTGGCGGCGCCTCGACGCCCCACCGCTCGTTTGCCGAAGAGTTCGAATGGATTAAGGATTTCGTGAGCAAGCGCCTGGCTTGGCTGAAATCGGACTTGGAAGAACGGTTGAAAAAACGTTGAGTTTTTCGCACTGTCCCGACAGTTATCGGGAACACAGATAACACACTGATTATCACAGATATATTTGTAGGGACGCAATGCTTGCGTCCTTTTTTTTTGCGCAGGCGGCACGGGTTAATTCTCTCACAGAGATACTGAGAGCACAGAGTTCAGTTCAACGCATCGCGCACCAACAGCAAAAGTGCAACATAGCGTTGCAGTTTTCGGCCAAAACTTACGCTACGCTATACAACTGCCGCTGAAAGTCAATGTATTGCGACTGAATTTGCGGAACTTCCATATTCAGGTTTGCCTTGGCATCGGCTATGGTGCCGTACTTCATTTTAATGAGTGTGGCAAGGTTGTCGGTGGTGAACTCGCGGTAACTGTTGCGCAAATATTGGTCGATAAGGAAATCGACGAAGGCTCGTTGGGCGGCGCTTTGCTGCTTGTAAGGACCCTGGCGCACCAACTCAACGCGCTGCTCACGCTCCTTGGGCTCGGTTTCGTAGGCAATGTATTCGAGCACATCGAGCAGGTCGCAGTCGTCGCGGTCCATAACGCGCTGAATGGTTTGCAGTTTGTCCTCGTGAAAGCCTTCCTGCTCCAAACGGCTGAGCAGCGCCTGGCGAGTGTCGGGGTGCTCCCACTGCTTGCGCAGGTCCTCGGGGCCGTTGAAGAATGACGGCAGACGGCCAAAAAGTTTCTGTATGAACTCTTCAATCGAGATTAGTTCGTCGCCATACTGGAACTTCTCGGTCCAAGTGGTTTTCAACTCCATTGTGCGGACGGCCGACAAGCGCACCGTCACCTTGTCGCGGCGGCGCTGACCGCCATCGCAGGTGCAAGGCAGGTGGCCGCACACGGGGCACGGCGCGGGCTCGCGGGTTCCCGAAAAATCGCCATCCTCCTCATCGGATTTCGGATATGTTTTCGACTTGTTGCAGGTGCACGGATAGTTGCCGCAGACGGGGCAGAACGGGTCGCCGTCCCACTCGGCGTCTTGGAAGTTGCGGCTGGCGCCCACAAAATCGTAAATGGTGAAGTAGTACTTATCGTCGAAAAGGCGGGTGCCGCGACCGATTATCTGCTTGAATTCCACCATATTGTTCACAGGACGCAGCAGTACAATGTTGCGCACGTTGCGGGCATCGACTCCCGTGGACAGTTTCTGCGACGTGGTGAGTATGGTTGGCAGTTTGCGGTCGTTGTCCTGAAAGAGTTTCAGCGTCTCCTCGCCGTCAGAGCCATCGTCGGCGGTGACGCGCTGGCAGTAGTTGGGCGCTGGGTTGCGCTTGTGCTGGTTTATCATATCGCGGATAATGTGGGCGTGCAACTGCGTGGCGCAGAAAACGATAGTCTTCTCATCGGGGTTGATTTGCGACAGCAGTTCCACCACTCGGTGCTCATCGCGCTGGCGAATTTCAATCCTGCCATTGTAGAAATCCTGCTCGGTGTAGGTTTTCTCGGTATCTATCTCACCTTCAATGTCATCGTCGGGGTTGTAGGTGTACTCATCGATATTGCTCTCGGAAATGCGCACACGGAACGGCGTCAGGTAGCCGTCGGCAATGCCCTGCTTGAGCGAGTAGGTATAGACTGGCTCGCCGAAATAGCGGTAGGTGTTGGCGTTATCGGTGCGGCGCGGTGTGGCTGTCATACCAAGTTGGCAGGCCGACTCGAAATAGTCCATCAACTCGCGCCACTGGCTCTCGTCGTTGGCTCCGCCACGGTGGCACTCATCGATTATTATGAAATCGAAAAAGTTGGGCGGATACTGCCTGTAGTAGGGCTGGCCGCTTCCATCGTCGCACATAAAAGTTTGGAATATAGTGAAATACAAATGCCTTGCGGTTGGCACCTGACCGTGTTTTTTGCGCAACTCGTCGGGGGTAATGCGCACCATAGCATCCTCGGGGAACTGCTCAAAATCGTTGATTGCCTGATTGGCGAGTATGTTGCGGTCGGCAATGAAGAGTATGCGCGGCTTCTGGTTGCTGCCGACAATGTTCCAATTGGTTTGGAAAAGTTTCCAACAAATCTGGAAGGCGGTGTAGGTTTTGCCCGTGCCCGTGGCCATTGTGAGCAGAATGCGCCGCTGGCCGTTGGCCACTGCGGTGAGCACATTGTTTATGGCGTTGGCCTGATAGTAGCGCGGCTCGCGGCCGCCGCCACGGTTGAACGGCTCAAGATTGAAACGGTCGCGCCAAACGTTTTCGAACGGGAAGGTCATCTGCCACAACTCCTGCGGCGACGGGAACTTATCGACAAACCGCTCGCTCGACGGCACGGTGTAGTTGCCGTGCACGTCTTTCACGCCCATATCGATAAAATAGATTTGATTGCCGTTGGTTGAGTAGGCGTAGCGAATCTGCAGCATCTCGGCGTAGAGTTTGGCCTGCGGCACGCCCACCGCAACGTCGTTCTCATCGGATTTCGCCTCAACAACCGCCAATTTAATGCCCTTGTACTCAAGAATATAATCCACCTTTTTGGGGTGGCGGGCCTTGAGTTTCTCAACACGGCCTGGCGCTATAAGATAGGCGCGCTGCTCGTTGAGAATCTGACTGTCGGGCACGTTCTCCCAACCCACGGCATAGAGCGCGGGGTCAATCTTTTTTCGGCGTGTTGTTGATTCGTCCATAGTTATTCAAACACTTTTTTCAGCAGCGCCTGCTTCAGGTCGTTACAGAGAGTTATGGTTTCTGTGTAGTTCGTTTGCAAGGCTTTTACTTTGGCGGAAATCGCATCGAGTTTATTGACGATTTGCTGCTGCTCGGCAAGTGGGGGAAGCGCAATTGGTGCATTCTCTAATGCTGGTTTCAAAAAAGAGCATATCTTGCCTTCGTGCACGTAATCAAGCAAATACAAATGATAGTTGTAAGTTCTTAAATAATAAGAAATATACATTGGGTTTTGTTTGTGCCTCAAAATAAAGCAAGCATCGTGCACTACAGCGGGTTCCTCTCCGAAATATGCCACCCCTACACCTATATCCCAATTATTCTCGCCTGCTTGAACAACAATTACATCATTCTTTTTCGCAAAACGTAATTTTTTTGCTAATTCAGGTTTTACGCATCCTCTTGTCTTTGTTACAGATAGACCATAATGAGTATATATGTCACCATAATGAATACACGGAACGCCTTCTTCAACTATATCAGCACGAACAAATCTTTTGCCTCGTATAATTTCTGCAACTTCTCCCAACTTCTTCTCCACCCAACCATCTTTCGGTGTCAACAACTCTTTTAGAGCGGCTTGGAAAAGGTCTTTGGCGGCTTGCAGTTGCTTTTCGGCATTGGCTTTAAGGGCTTCTATCTTCGCAAACTCGGCATCAAGATAGGTGACTATGCGCTGCTGGTCATCAGGGTTTTCTTCAACATTAACTTCATATTCGCCATAATCCCTAAAATAGATATGCGGTATGGCTGCGCCTTGCTTGTAATTCGCCAAATCCAAACTTTGAAGGCAATATGAAATGTATTTTATGTTGTAGCCTTCTTTGGGCAAAATATATTGAAGCGTTCCTATAACCGAAGAAAATGCTGGCATAAATGAAACTCTGCCTATACCCGAACCATCTTTAACAATTGCTATATACTCCTTATTTTGGTGATAGGTGTCAATCTTTCCTATCAACCCACTTGCACCAAATACGGGGTATTTCCCATTCTGATTCTCAACATCTTTCTGCTTCAGACTAGAAGAACCTTTATCGCAAATGTCTTTTATCTTCAAGGTTTTCATAGCATCTCCTTTATTTCGTCAATGAGTCGGGCGGAATCGTTGTTCAGGTTTGAAATGGCGCCGAGAATGTCGGCGGCGGTGCGGTTGTCAACCACTTCGGGGCGGTTGGGGTTCTTCACCGAAAGGTCGCAGTCGGCGCCAAGTGTGGAAACATCTATAGTCCACGAGTTTTCGGTTTCGGGCTTGGTTTTCTGCAGCGCCACAAAATCCTCAAGGTCGGCCTCCGAGAGCGGATTGGTCTTACCAAGCGTGCGGCTCAGGTTGAGTTGGTAGTACCAAATTTTGTGCGTCGGCTCGCCCTTGTCGAAGAACAGCACCACGGTTTTCACGCCCGCGCCCTGGAACACGCCTTGCGGCAGGTCGAGAATGGTGTGCAGGTTGCATTCCTCAATCAGTTTGCGGCGCAGGGCTGCAGCATCGCCATTGCTCAAAAAAGTGTTTTTGATAACAATTCCCGCGCGGCCGTTCACTTTCAGCATCTTAATGAAGTGTTGCATAAACATATAGGCGGTTTCGCTGGTGCGAATGTCGAAGTTTTGCAGCACCTCGGTGCGCTCGCTGCCGCCAAAGGGCGGATTGGCGAGAATGACGTCTTTGCGGTCGCGCTGCTGAATGGCGGCGAGATTTTCGGCGAGTGTGTTGCCGCGGATAATGTTGGGTGCGGCCACTCCGTGGAAAATCATATTCATTGTGGCGATAATGTAGGGCAGCCCCTTCTTCTCTTTTCCGAAGAAGGTTTGCTTCTGCAGGGTGTCGGCGTCGGCCACCGAGTCAATCTGCTGCTGCATATAGGCGAAAGCCTCGCAAAGGAAGCCCGCCGAGCCGCAGGCGGGGTCGTAAACGGTTTCGCCAATGCGCGGGTTGACCACCCTGACAATGGTGCGAATGAGCGGGCGTGGCGTGTAGTACTCGCCGCCGTTGCGCCCCGCGTTGCCCATACGCCGAATCTTGTCCTCGTAGAGCACGGTCATCTCGTGCTTGTCGTCGGCGCTCTGAAAGTGCAGCGAGTCAATCTTGTTGATAATCTCGCGCAGGTTATAGCCGCTGCTGATTTTGTTGCGCAGTTCGCTGAAAATCTCGCCAATCTTATATTCGAGCGTGTCGGGCGACACGGCGGTGTCTTTGTAGTGCTTGAGCGACGGGAAAAGTTTCTGGTTCACAAACTCCACAAGGTCGTCGCCTGTCATAGCATTAATGACGTCGAGTTCGCCTTTGGCGTTCTTTGGCGCGGCCCACGCGTTCCAACGGTTGAAGCCCGTAATTATTCGGCGATACTCCTTGCCGTTGAGTTCGGCTTCCTGCTCGCGCTCGGTTTCAAGGTCGTCGAGATATTTGAGAAAGAGCAGCCACGAAGTCTGCTCAATGTAGTCGAGTTCGTTGCTGCATCCCGCCTCGTTGCGCAGAATGCCGTCAATCGCATTAAATGTTGATTCGTATTTCATTGTTCTCTGGTTATGAATACGAATGCTATCTTTCTATTTTTGGATTCCGACAGCCACAAAAAAAACGCGAGCGAAACTTGCTCACGTTGTGGCCGTCGGAAGCCAAGAAAAGATACAAGTACGCCGCGCAAAGCGCAGTCGCTCACTTTGTATATATCTTTTCTTGTTCAATTGAAATTTCCGACGTTTCAACGTGAATAGAACAAACAGCAAACGCTGATTATCAATATGTTAGATTAAAATCGATTCTTTTGTTTCTGTATAAATTGTTTAGTTCAACATTCGTTTTTTCCGACAGCAAACTTCCGCCGCCGCAGTGGGCAACGGAAGGCGCCATCGGTTATTCAAAAGTAGCAAATAAAAATATTGCCGCTAACCGCCGATTCAAAATTTAGTCATCTTTTCTCGGCCTGCGCAGGATAACAAATTTAATATGAAACACTTGCACAATCGCGCCCGCCGCCGAGAGCGTCAGTAGAGAAAACCGAAGGCGTAGAGCGGGATTCGGTTGCCTGCGGCGTATTCAACGTTGTCGGCAACCACAAAGGCGTTGGGCTGGCCCGCAATCTGGCTGCCGTCTTTCGATTTTCCGCCAACTTCGAGCGTGTATTTGCCATCGACAAGGAAATCGGCCTGCGAAGTGGCGTACTCAACTCGGTGCTGCTGCCGCAACTGATTGACAATGAATGCTTCGCGCATTGTTCCGCTGTTCATCTCGCCCACCGAGAGCGCCGCCATCAGGTTGGTGTTCTCAAGATAAATCTTGTCGGGCTTCTGCATTTTCTTCACATTCTGAACGTCGGAATAGAGAAGATTGAGCAGGTGGGCGCGGCTAAGATACTGCAAATAAGCGAGTAAGGTACCGCGCGTTGTCTCGGCCATAGTGGCAAGTTTGGCAATGTCGACCTGCATCGGGCACTCCGAAGCCAACACAAACATCAGCGCCTTGATTTTGCGGATACTCGCCACATCGACGCCGCAGAGCAGCGGCAGTTCAATGTCGATTATCATATTCACAATGTTCTCGACCCGCTGGTGGTAATCGTCTTCGCCGCTGGCCGCAAACGGATAGTATCCGCTGCGCAGATAATCAGCAAAATAGGCCATCGGGCGCACCTGGGCCACAACCGCGTTGCACAGGTCGTTGGGGGCGGCAAGCAGGGAGTCGAGCGCAATGCGGTCGAACTTCAGATTGTGCCGCAGTTGCAGATACTCGCGAAACGACAGGCCGTGCATATCGTAGGCAATGCAGCGGCGCGAAAGGTCGGCATCGGCGTTCAGAATCTGCAGCAGCGACGACCCGCTGAACACGAATCGCATTTCGGGATACTCGTCGTAGGCGTTTTTCAGTTCAATGCTCCAATTGGCGTATTTGTGCACTTCGTCGATAAACAGGCACTCGCCGCCGTTCATATAGAAATCGGCCACAAGGTCGCTCAGCGTGTGGCGGCTGAAATACAGGCTGTCAAGGCTGACATAGAGCGCCCGCTTGACGTTGCCGCCGTATGCCAACTTTATGCGCTGAAGCATAAGCGTGGTTTTTCCAACGCCACGCGCTCCGCGGATTGCAATTAGTCGGTTGTTCCAATGAACGTCGTCCATTGTGCTGCGCACGAATTTTACCGACGTATTCTTGAGCAATCTTTGGCACCTTTGCAGTATCGTGTTCATAATCTTTATGTTTTATCCGCCACAAAGGTAATAATTCGTTTTGAATAAAAAACGATTTTGGCAATATTTTGTTTTCTACACAAAACATATTAAATCAAAAGGTGTTTTCTACACAAAACACATTTGACAGAAAAGCGTTTTCCGTAGAAAACACTTTTAAATAAATTTTGTTCGACACGGAAAACGCTTTTGCGATTGGTGTGGCGGAATTTTGCCACGGAAAAAAATTGGTTTGCGGGAATCGCTACCCGTTCACCACGTTCACAGGGCGGCCTTCGGCGAAAGCCTTCAGGTTGGCGAGAGCAATGCTCATCAGGCGTTGGCGGGCTTCGAAGGTGGCCCACGCAATGTGCGGCGTGATTTGGCAGTTGCGGGCGGTGAGCAGCGGATTGTCGGCGGCGGGCGGCTCGGTGGATAGCACATCGACGGCTGCGGCGGCAATGCGGCGGCTGTTGAGAGCGTCGGCAAGGGCCCGCTCATCAACAAGCGGGCCGCGACCTGTGTTTATCAGTATGGCCGACGGCTTCATCTGCGCAAGCACGGCGGCGTTTATCAGGTGGCGGGTGTTGTCGGAAAGCGGACAGTGCAGGCTTACAATGTCGCTTTGCGTCCACAAATCGCTGTACGACACGCTTTTAATGCCGTCGGGCAAGTTCTTTTTGGTTGTCACGGCAAACACCTTCATCCCGAAAGCCAGCGCAATGCGCGCCGTGGCCATTCCCGTGTTGCCGAGCCCCACAAGGCCAATGGTTTTGCCAGCCAACTCAACCTGCGGACGGTCCCAAAAGCAGAAATCGACGCTGCCCGACCAGGCGCCGCCACGCACAAGTTGCGAGTGGTGCTCGACCGAGTTGGTAATGTTAAGTATGTGAGCGAAAACCATTTGCGCCACCGACGCGGTGCTGTAGGCGGGAATGTTGGTAACCACAATTCCGCGGCTTGCGGCATACTGCAAATCGACAACGTTGTAGCCCGTGGCCAGCACGCCAACATATTTAAGATTAGGCATTTGTGACATATTTTCAGCATTCAAAACCGTTTTGTTTGTGAGCAACGCATCGGCGTCATTCGAACGTTCAACAGTGAGCGCGGCCGGCGTGCGATCGTAAACCGTAATCGGACCAATCGGCTCAAAGCCAGACCAATCAAGGTCGCCAGGGTTCAGGCAATAGCCATCGAGAACAACTATTTTCATCTTTTTCAGCAAATTTTGACTTCAAAGATGGCGATTTTCGGCAACAGCCGTGCACAAAGAATGGCGATTATTGACCGAAAACGCTTATTTTTGGCCAAACAATCGACATAATGAAGCATTCATCTTTAATCGTAACTGCTTTTGCAGCAATAATTTTCACGGCTTGTGCTAACGGATTCAACACCACTCCATCGGGACTTGAATACAAAATCATCACCGCCAACACCAACGCGCCGCAACCCGCCGTGGGCGACATTGTGGCCATCCGCCTGACGTGCCGCAACCAGCAAGGGCAGACGGTTGACGAAACTCCGCTTTTCAAGATGCAATTGAATACGATTCCAATCTGGCAACCGTCGGTTGAAGAAGGCCTGCTGATGATGCACAAGGGCGACAGCGCCGACTTCCGCCTGCAAGCGCGGTTCTACGGCAACAACCGGATGCTGACCAACGACAGTCTGCTGACAGTTTCGGTAAAGATGGTCGACGTGATTAGCCGCGAAGAGTTTGAGCGCGACCGCGAAGACGCACGCATAGCCGGCGAGCGCGAAGAAGACCAACTCCTCAACGAGTATCTTCAGAAAAACAACATCGACATTGAACCAACAATGAGCGGCATGTATTATATTGAAACCGAGAAAGGTACAGGGCCCGCTCCGATTCCCGGCAAGATGGTTGCCATCCACTACGAAGGCTATTTTCTGAACGGCCAAACGTTCGATTCATCGTATGGTCGGCGCGAACCGCTGAAATTCAAACTTGGCGCCGGAGATGTGATTCAGGGACTTGAAGAAGGTGTGGCCCGGATGCGGCGCGGAGGTCGCGCAACGCTCATCATTCCTTCACCCCTCGCCTACGGCGACCAGCAGGTTGGCCCCATTCCGCCGTTTGCAACTCTCATTTTCGAAGTGTGGCTGGTGGGGACGGAAGAATAATTTCGGAAAGATTTCTGAAAACAAAATGTGCCCGATTTTAAACCGAGCACATAATTGTTTTAAAATTTACACTCCTATCCGACTTCACCCTACTTTCCCCACTCCTCTGGTGCGTGCCGCCATTTTTTCAGTGCGGAAAGTTGGTCGTCGGCAATATAGCCGATTTCGAGAGCGTGCTCAAGCAGAGCGTCGTAGTTGCTCAGGGTGTCGAGATTGCAGTTGGCACCGGCAAAAGCATCAACGGCGCGTTTGAAGCCGTAGGTGAAGATGGCGTAAAGGCCCAGAACATCGGCACCAGCCGCACGCAGAGCCTCAACGGCAGCCAGACTGCTTCCGCCTGTCGACACCAAATCCTCAACAACCACAACCTTCTGACCAGCCTGCAGATTGCCCTCAACGCGGTTGCACATTCCGTGAGTCTTGGCATCGCTGCGGACGTACACAAACGGCAGCCCCATAGCCTCGGCCACCAGCACACCGTGGGCGATGGCACCCGTGGCAACACCGGCAATCACCTCAGCCTCAGGGTATTTCTGACGGATGAGAGTTACAAACGAATCGCGGATATACGCGCGTACCTCAGGGTACGACAGCGTGGCGCGGTTATCGCAATAGATTGGCGATTTCAGTCCCGAAGCCCACGTGAACGGACTTGACGGCGACAGTTTAATTGCTTTTATTTGCAACAAATAAGAAGCAACTTTTTGTTGAATTTGATTTATCGTTTCCATAATGGCTCAAAAGTACAAAGTTTTCCTTTTCGGGAATGTGATTGTTTTCACTAATAAGGCCGATTTGCACCGCAAAACCGACATTTTATACCAACTCACTGACAGTAAAGATTTTAAACAGTTTGTTTTCGATTATCTCGCAAAGCGGACGGGGCATCACGTGCGAGTGGTTTGCTCCGATGTAGAGCGCGGTTGGGCCGATTCCTGCCGATGGTTCGAAGTCCGTCGTGCCGCCGGCGGCTTGGTTATCAATGCCGATGGCGATTATCTTTTCATCCGCCGAAAAGGACTTTGGGACATTCCGAAAGGCCACATCGAGCCAGGCGAGTCGAGCCAAGACGGCGGCTTACGCGAAGTTGAAGAAGAGTGCGGCATCAGCGGAATGCAGATTGAACGGCTCATCTGCACCACTTGGCATACATATTGGATTGAGAGTCAGCCAATTCTAAAATCAACCGATTGGTACCTGATGCGCTATAGTGGACCGCTAGCGCTCAAGCCCCAAACCGACGAAGACATCACCGAAGCCGTGTGGGTCAAGCCCGAAAACATTGACACTCTGCTCGAAAACAGTTTCTCGTCGATTCCGGAAGTGATTAAAAAGTTGAGAAGTCAAGAAGGTTGAGCGCTTCGCTGTTGAGACTCAACTTTTATTCTGCATTCTAAATTCTACATTCTGAATTAAAAAACGAATACCTTTACACAATAAAGGATTTTATGAAGAAATCACTTATCATACTATTTATTAGTCTGTTTGCCATTACCGCGAAGGCATCGGAATATGAAGCGCCGCAACTCGGCGAGCGGTCGTACATTGAAGTTTATACCTGTGCGCCGGGCAACCAACTCTACTCGCAGTTCGGGCACACGGCCATTGGCGTTTTCGACCGCCAGCGCGGCATCGACCAGGTGTTCAACTATGGCACATTCAGTTTCAACACGCCGCATTTCTACCTGAAATTCTGCGCAGGCAAACTGCTCTACCAACTCACTTCAGAATCGTTCAGTCAGTTTGTCTACTCGTATGAGCGGCGCGGGCGGCAGGTGGTGGCGCAACGGCTTAACCTGACGCTTGAGCAACGGCAGCACCTTTTCAATCTGCTCAGCGAGAACTGCTTGCCGGAAAATTGTGATTATCAGTACGATTTCTTCTTCGACAACTGCGCCACACGGGTGCTCGATATGTTGTACCGCGCGTTTGGCGACTCGCTCACCTACTCCACCGCCGACACTGCACCGCTGCCAACAATGCGAGACTGCATTCATCCATATCTTGCTGGCAGCCAGTGGACAAAGGCCGGCATCGACCTTGTGTTGGGGTCCATCACCGACCGCAGCGCCTCCACCCGCCAGCAGTCGTTCATCCCCGACAAGTTGCACGATTATCTTGCTGAATGCCAGATAGACACGCTGCCATTTGTTTCGCAGACACGCACCATTGTCGAGCCGACAATCGTCTACGGCCACACACCGTGGTACTTGTCTCCAATGCTGATTTTCAGTCTGCTGCTGATAGCCGTAATCATAATGACATTCCGATTGTCGGCCACCGCGCTTGTGATTTTCGACCGCATCTATTTTGGAATTATCGGCCTGTTGGGGCTGCTGATAACGCTGCTATGGTTCGCCACCGACCACGGCGCCACCGTTGGCAACCTGAACATGCTATGGGCTTCGCCGCTCTTTTTGGTTTACATTTTCACCATCGGGCGCACCGAGAAACCGTGGCACAATTGGCTGCGAATCATCTTGCTGGCAGGAAATGGCATAATGATTCTTGGCTTTCTGCTTCCGCAGAGTTTCAATATTTGCTTCTACCCGCTTGTGGCGGCTTCACTGGTAAGATTGGTCAATAAGGATTGGTTATTCCGTCAACTACGCTGACGCACAACTTCGTACATTAAAACGGCGGCGGCGGCTGAAACATTGAGCGACTCAATGCTGCCCAAAATCGGTATTTTAACCAACGGCTCGCATAGACGCATCACCTCATCACTGAGGCCGGTGTCCTCCGCTCCCATCACAAGGCAAAGCGGTCCTGTAAGATTCTGATTATAATAGAGATTCTCAGTTTTTTCGGTTGCACCACAGATGGTAAGACCCGAATCCATAAGCGTTTTAAGCGTCTTTTTCATCGACGACGTGCGGCAGATGGGAACCTTGTGCAATGCTCCGGCTGATGTTTTGACAGCATCAGGTCCAATGCGCGACGCGCCTTTTTCAGGCACCACAATGGCATCGACTCCGGCGCACTCCGCCGAACGCACAATGGCGCCAAAATTGCGGACATCGGTAACTCCATCGAGCGCAACAATGAACGGCATCTTTCCATCCTCAAACACCTGAGCCACAACATCTTCAATCTGGCAAAAAGCAATCGGTGACATCAGCGCAATCACTCCCTGATGATTTTTGCGGGTTATGCGATCGAGGCGCTCAATTGGCACGCGCTGAACAGGAATACGATTCTCGCGGATGAGTTCCGTAAGTTCCTGAGTCAGTTCGTTGTTCTGACCAATCTACATCAAAATTTTATCGACCTGCTTGCCAAATCTGATAGCCTCAATTATGGCGCGGATTCCGAAAATGTAATCGTCGGTGTGGCGGTTCTGGTTGTTATCCATTGTGTTACGTTTTTGCGCCGCAAAGATAGGAATTTTGGCGGTGAATCGATTAAAGGATAAGGGGAAGTGGGAAGAGGTTAGGGTTTTAAGTTTTAAAGTTCAAAGTTTAAAAGTTTTAAGTTTAAAGGTTTAGAAGTTTAGAGTTTTAAGTTTAGCAGGTTGATACTCTTCGCTGTTTAACGGATTGGATTTCAATCCGTTTCAACATTCTTTTCCTTCACTCCTTGCGCGGTTCCAACTTCAGCCGATACGGCTCGGTGGTTGATTTGGCGCTGAAGAATCCGAGCGCGCCGTTGCTGACATTGGTGTAAATGTTGGCTGGCGGGCCTTGCAGGATTGTGCTGTTACCGAAGGTCTCGTCGCTCATATCCTTAATGAACTGACGGTATTCGGGACTAATCGAGAATAAATCGAACCGCGCTTCGGGCCTTGGCGGAATCGAGTCTTCGTTGGCATCGCATATCTGAATATCCTTGAAAACCCCGCAACCGTCGTACATACTGCCAGCATAGGCCCACTTAACATCTTCAAATTTAGAGTTATAGCACGAATCGTTGAAATAGACATAAATCAAATAACAGTCATCGACGCCCTTCTGCTCGGTGAACGAAGCGTAGAAGAAATAGTGGTATTGGGGCAAAGTCAGGCCGTATTCTTCGTTGACGTACTCGTAATAGATTGTGTCGAAGCGGTTCGGGATAGGCATATGGTCCACGGCGGTGTAGGTCTCGCCGTTGGTCAACTCAATGTCGAGCGTATAAGTGCGGCCAGGCACGCCGCGAGCCGAAGAATCGGTCCAATAGGTGCCGTCGTTGTCGTCATCGGTCAGGACAAGGGTCTGCACGCCGTCGGAAATTGTCACCTTGGCGCCCAACTCGGCTGGTGCGGGCTGGTTGTAGAAATAGGAAGTGGAACGCGTGAGCCGCACGCTGTAGGGGCCTGGCTCGTTGGTAATCTCACCAGCAACCACAAGGCGGTTGTTTTCGCCTTCGTTCAAATCAATGTCGATTCCTTCGGTGCAGGCGGTGGCGAAAGTGATAGATAAAATGCCGATTGTGAGTATGTTACGGTTCATTTTTTTGTGAATTGGTGAATCGGTGAATCGGTGAATTGTTTAAAGGTTTAAAGTTTAACTGGTTTAAATTCAAAATTCAAAAATCGGAAATCAAAAATAGCAAAGCCGCAGTTAACTACGGCCTTGCGTCGTTCAAATTAATAACCAATTATCATCGGTTTCAGCAATCATTCAATTCTTCAATCCTTCTCTCATTCAATCCTTCAATCCTTCTCTCATTCAATCCTTCAATCCTTCAGCCATCGGCTTGCCGTCCTTCATATCGTTCACAATATCAAACTCATATGTATCATACGAACGGGCCGAGAAGTAGCCCAGGCCATTGGGCTTGTCCTTGTCTTTGTTGATAATGTTGGTGCAGACATTGGCTGGCGGGCCTTGAAAAAGCCCCATTCCCGAAGTCTCGCCCGACAGTTGGCTCACAAAGTTGTAATAGCCAATGCTGATAGTCACCAAATCGCAGCGGACGTGCGGGTTGTGCGGAATGGAATCCTCGTCGTGAGCGCAGAAAAGAACATCCTCAAAGTGTCCGCAACCGTCCATATAACTGGCGGTGCTGGCATACAGAATATCATCGAACGTCGGGTTCCACAATGTATCGTTGAAATAGTAGTAAATCAAATACTTATCATCGAAATATGGCTTCTCGGTGAAGGTGGTGTAGAACCAATAGTAGTACGAGCCTATATCAACGCCATATTGCAGATTGGTGTACTCGTAATACACTGTGTCAAAGGTGTTTGGCGCAATCAGTTCGTCAACAGCCTCATACTCTTCGCCGTCCTTCAGTTTAATGTTCAAAGTGTAGAATCGACCTGGCACGCCGTAAACATCGGGCGCGGTCAGGTAGTTGCCCGTGCTGTCGTCGTAGGTGAGCGGGAAAACGTTGCCCTCGCTGTCACTAATGGTGACAATGGCGTCCTTTTCGGGTGTGGCGGGCTGGTTGTAGAAGTACGACGTTGAGCGCGTCAGGCGGACGCTGTGCTGCATTGTATCGGTCGAAATGTAGCCCTCAACCACAAGACGGTTGTTCTCGCCTTCGTTCAATTCAATGTCGATTTTTTCGGTGCAGGCAGTGCCAAAAATCGCACTTAAAATGCCTATTATCAATGCATTATGTTTCATCGCGGTTTAGAATTTGAAGTTATAGGTAACCGAAGGGAAAATGCTGAACATATAGAGTTTTTCAGCGGTCATCACCGACGGGTCGTGCTCGTCCTGCTCAAACATTATGCTTGCCGCATTGTGGCGGTTGTAAACGTTGTAGATTGACAGGTTCAGATTCTGCTCAAGCCAGGGGCGGCCTTTGCGCTCGACGGTTTTCAGGTCGAAGGTGGCCGAAAGGTCCAAACGGTGGAAGTCGGGCAGGCGCAGTTTGTTGCGCTCGGCGTAAACTGGGGCAATCACGCCGTTGTACTCGAAACGCCCCGTGGGCAAGGTTCGCGGCGCGCCAGTTGAGTAAACCCAGTTGAGCGACAGGTGCAGACGCGGCAGCACATCGTAGGTCGCCACAACCGACAGGTCGTGCGGTTTGTCGTAGTTCGACGGGTAATACTCGTCGTTGTTGATTGTCGCAACCTTGGTGAAGGTGCGCGAATAGGTGTAACTAATCCAGCCCGTGAATCGGCCTTCCTGCTTCTTCAGCATCAGTTCAAGACCATACGAATAGCCCTGGCCCGTGCGGATTTGCGTTGCAATGTCGTCGCTGACAAACATATCGGCGTGGTCTTTGAAATCGACCACATCGTACATCTTCTTATAATAGGTCTCGGCCGAGAAGGCGTACATATCGTTCTGTGTGTTTTGGAAATAGCCCAGCGAAACCATACGGCAGCGTTCGGGTTTCACGTTGGGGTTGCTGGCAAACCACGAGTCGATAGGCAGCGGCGACATTGTGTTGCTGGCCAGGTGCACATACTGATAGGTCTGCTGGAAGTTGGCCTTCAGGCTGGCCTTGTCGGTAAGACGCCAGTTGACCGAAATGCGCGGCTCAAGCCCCTTGTAGGTGTTGAAGACGCCCTTTGTGTGGCGGGTGGTATCGACAGCGTTATAATTCTCGTCGAGATTCACCACTTCGGCCTTGCCAAAATTTTGGAACATCGACAGGCGCAGGCCATAGTCAACATCGATAATTCCACCGATTTTGGTCTCGTGCGTCACGTAAGCGGCGTACTCGAGCGAGTTGTTGTGCTGCGAAACGTTCTTCATATAATTCGGACTGTTGGCGCCAGCCTTCACAATAAACGGCGTAAACTTGTGGTAAGTGAGTTGTCCGCCCGTTTTCAGCGTATTCTGCGGTGTGGCGAAGAAGGTCACATCGGCTTTTGCGTTCCAGTCGCGGATTGACGATTCCCAGCGGGTGTCGCTCTCTTCCAAACCATACATAAAGTGCGAGTAGATAACCGACAGGTTTGAGAACAGACGGTCGCTGAACAAGTGGTTATAACGCGTTGTAAGTGTACGGTTTCCGTAGTCAATCTGCATCACGCCAGCGTAGTTCATCACATCGCGGCCAAAGTAACCCGAAGCAAACAGACGGTTGTTGTCGTTCACGCGGAAGTTGACTTTGGCGTTCATATCGTAGAAGTAAAGTTTGGTGTCGTCGGGAATCTGGTCGCGGTAGAGCGGGAAGAAAATATCCATATACGAGCGGCGCCCCGACACAATGAACGAGCAGCGGTCCTTCAGAATCGGGCCATCAATAGTCAGACGGCTCGAGAGCAGGCCAATGCCGCCGTTCACGCCGAACTTCTGCGGGCTGCCTTCCTTCATTCGCACGTCGAGCAGCGACGACAGGCGGCCGCCGTACTCTGCAGGCATTCCGCCCTTGTAGAATTTCACGTCTTTC
>JAEEPS010000006.1 GCA_016284875.1 Salinivirgaceae bacterium
CGAGGCTGTGGGTGTGATTGCCGCACAGTCAATCGGTGAGCCTGGTACACAGTTGACACTGCGTACATTCCACGTGGGTGGTACTGCTGGCAACATCGCTTCCGACTCAAGCCTGACCGCAAGTTACGATGGTCGCGTTGAGTTTGAGGAACTTCGCTCTATCGCTTATAAAGACGAGAACGCCGGCGACATTGAAATCGTTGTTGGCCGTCTGGCTGAAATGAAGTTGGTTGATGTTAACACAGGACTTGTAATTTCAAATCACGCAATACCTTACGGTTCGAAACTGTTCGTTAAGAACGGAACCGAAGTTAAGAAGGGCACACTGATTTGCGAGTGGGACGCTTACAACGCAGTCATCATTTCGGAAGTTGGCGGTAAGGCAGATTTCGTCAACCTTGAGGAGGGCGTTACCTACCGCGAGGAGTCGGATGAGGCTACAGGCTTTGCAGAGAAGGTGGTTATCGAAACCCGTGACAAGACAAAGAACCCGGCCATTTCAATCAAGAATGCGGCTGGCGAAGAGATAAAATCGTACAACATCCCGGTAGGCGCTCACATTGTGATTGCTGAAAACGAGGACGTTAAACAAGGACAGGTTATCGTTAAGATTCCGCGCGCCGTTGGTAAAGCGGGCGATATCACCGGTGGTCTGCCGCGTGTTACCGAGTTGTTCGAGGCACGAAACCCGTCGAACCCGGCAGTGGTTGCCGAAATCGATGGCGAGGTGACCTACGGCAAAATCAAACGTGGTAACCGCGAGATTATCATCACATCGCGCTCGGGCGAGCAGGCTAAATACCTTGTTCCGCTGTCGAAACAGATTCTGGTTCAGGAGAACGATTACGTCCGCGCAGGCATTCCGTTGTCTGACGGCGCCATCACCCCGCAGGACATCCTTTCGATTATGGGCCCGACCAAAGTTCAGGAGTACATTGTGAACGAGGTTCAGGAGGTTTACCGTCTGCAAGGTGTGAAAATCAACGACAAACACTTTGAGGTGATTGTCCGCCAAATGATGCGCAAGGTTGAAATTATCGACCCGGGTGACACCAAATTCCTTGAGAAACAGTTGGTTGACAAGAACGACTTTATGGAGGAGAACGACTGGATTTGGGACAAGAAAGTTGTTACCGACGCCGGCGACTCTGAGACACTGAAACCCGGTCAGATTGTGACAAGCCGCAAACTGCGCGACGAGAACTCAATCTTGAAACGTAAGGACTTGCGTCTGGTTGAGGCCCGCGACACCGTTCCGGCAACATCGAACCAGGTGCTGCAGGGTATCACCCGCGCCGCATTGCAGACCAAGAGTTTCATCTCGGCCGCATCGTTCCAGGAGACAACCAAAGTGCTCAACGAGGCTGCCATCTGCGCCAAGTCAGACCCGATGGAGGGCTTGAAGGAGAACGTTATCGTAGGTCACCTGATTCCTGCAGGTACGGGCACCCGCTTGTTCTCTGACCTGATTGTTGGTTCGAAAGAGGAATATGACGCTCTGACTCACAGACGCGACAGCATCGACGACGATGACTACACTGTTGACCAGGAGATTATGGAAATGACTTCGGAAACAGGCTCTGATGTTGAAGACGGAGAATAATCTTCAAGATATTCAATGAAAAAGGCTGCCCGACAGGGTGGCCTTTTTTGTTGGATAATCGGATGGAGGTTAATTGTTTTTGTTACTTTTGAAAAAAATATCCGACTATGAGCGAACAACAACAGCAAAACAAACAGTTGAACATTGAACTGACCGACGATGTGGCACAGGGCATCTATTCGAATTTGGCAATCATCACACACTCAACTTCAGAGTTTGTGCTTGATTTTGCGCGCGTTATGCCCGGTGTTCCAAAGGCCGGCGTGAAATCACGCATCATTCTGACCCCCGAGCACGCCAAACGCCTGCTTTTTGCCTTGCAGGACAACATTTCGAAGTACGAGGCATCGTTCGGCAAGATAAACCTGGCTGATGGCCCCGCCGGCCGCTTCCCAATGGGCGGTTTTGGCACACCAACGGCGAAAGCGTAAAGCCACAAGTTCGAGCAAAATAAAAGGCTGTAACCAAACTGATTACAGCCTTTTTTGCGTTTTAGTATTCAGGTTTAGTTGACCACAATCACCAGATATTTCGAACTGCCCCAGAACTTGTAGTAGTTGTTAACCACAAGGCTGTCAACAGGTTTCTGACCGTAGATGGTGTATGAGTCGAGCGGATGGGCGGTTACCACGCGGGCCTTTTTGGCGCCGTTCAGGTTGAACGATGTCTGCTCGCGGATGTCGATGCGGGTGAAGACGCTGTTGTCGAAGTCTTTACGAGCCTTTTTGCTGCCGACTGCAAATTTGCCTTTCTTGTCGAGCACGCCCATATCCTTCAGTTCCTTTTCAGAACCGATGACGTAGTAAGCGGTGTTCAGTGCTTCGTCCTGACCTTCGATGGTGGCGATTTTCAAAGCATCCTCATTGCGAAGCGAATCAAGCGCAGCATTCAGGTTGCTGACCAAATTGTTCAAGCCTTCAATCTTCAGGTTCGATGCCTCAAGTTCTTGCGTAAGTCGCAGAATTTCTTCGTCTTTCTCTTGAAGTTTCGATTCCAGACTGGCAATCATCTGCTGCAGTTCCTTTGTCTTCACATTTGCCTTTTTCAGTTGTGCCTGCAGTTTCGAAACTTGCTCGCGGTTGTCGAGCAACATATTGTAAATCAGTTGAATGTCGCCGTTGATTTTTTCTTCGCGGCTTTGCTTGCTTTCAGTGCCGTTGGCCGTCAGAGCAATAATATTCTCTTTGTCTTTGATAGCCTGCAAGTTATCTTCGATGCTCGTGAAAGTTTCCATAATGGCGTAAATTGCCGAATCTTTCTCAACAACAACACGTTGCAGACTGTCGTTGCTTGTCATAAGTTCTTGCCGCGATGGGCCTTGTTGGCATTGAGTAAACATCAGTACCCCGATTGCCGCGATGATTGAAATCTTTTTCATTGCTTTTAGTTTTAGTTTATAAAAAATGCAAAACGAATTTGACGGTCCGTTATTGCTATATTTGCAACGTAAAAATACGAAATTGATGGAAACATTGTTCGGAAAAACTCTCGATGAATTGAAACAAATTGTCAGCGGTTTGGGGCTGCCAGCCTTCACGGCGAAGCAGATTGCCGACTGGCTCTACAAAAAAGAAGTTAGCACTATTGACGATTTTTCGAACCTCTCCAAAGTGGCACGGCAGAAGTTGTCGGAGAGTTTTTGTTTCGGCTTGACCGCACCAATCAAAATGCAGCAGAGCGTTGATGGCACGCGGAAATATCTGTTCCCCGTCGGCGAGCAGAATTTTATTGAGACGGCGATGATTCCCGATGACGATCGCGTGACGGTTTGCGTCTCGTCGCAGGTGGGCTGTAAGATGAACTGCCGCTTCTGTATGACTGGCAAACAAGGTTTTCAGACGAACCTTTCCGCAGGTGAGATTCTGAACCAACTGCGTAGTATTGAGGAGTTTAACCGAATAACAAATATTGTGTTTATGGGTATGGGCGAGCCGATGGACAATCTCGACAATGTGATGCGCGCTCTCGAAATCCTGACTGCCGATTGGGGCTACGCGATGAGCCCGAAACGCATTACGGTTTCCACAGTCGGCATAGTACCAGGAATGCGCGAGTTTCTAGAGCGCAGCAAGTGCCATCTGGCTGTCAGTCTGCACAATCCGCTGCCAGACCAGCGTGCAGAAATGATGCCTATTCAGAAAAAATATCCTATTCAGGAAGTCGTTGATGTCATCCGCCGTCACGATTTCGGCTTGCAGCGTCGCGTATCTTTTGAATACATTATGTTCGACGGCTTGAACGACACTCCGCGTCACGTTTCGGCGCTGGCCATGCTGCTCAAGGGCATCGACTGCCGCGTCAATCTGATTCGCTTCCACTCAATACCCGATAGTCCATTCCAAGGTAGCGGAGAGGATGCTATTCAGACTTTCAAAGACGCTCTCAACGCCCGCGGCATCTTGACCACAGTGCGTGCTTCGCGCGGCGAGGACATTCAGGCGGCGTGCGGCTTGCTCTCGACAAAAGAGTTGGTGAAAAAAGAATTGAATGCTTGAATAGATTCAATTCCGAAAACCGTTTAAAATCAAGTTGTTTTGAGAGTCGAGATTAACTCATAATTCGAGCTATGCCTTGAGTGTGTTCAAACTGCTCGCAGAGGATTTTAATCAGCACAGCCATCGGCACAGCCAGAATCATACCTGCAATTCCCCACAGGAAGCCCCAGAAGAGAAGCATGATTAGTACTGTTACAATGTTGATTTTGAATGATTTACCCATAAGAACTGGTTCCAAAACAGAGCCCACAAGCAACTGAATGCCGATGAAAATGACGATGGCGGCGGTTAGCACTCCAGGGTGCTCAATGTCGATTACGGCCATCAGGCAGACGGCGATTGTCACAAAGATTGAGCCAAGCATCTGTATGAAATTCAGGCCGAAAGCCAAAATTCCCCAAAGCAGCGGGAAACTCACGCCAAATGCCCAGCAGGCAATTCCGAAACAGATGCCTGTGATGAGGCTCGTGCCAATTTTAACCGACAGGAATTTCGAAATGGCATTCTCGATTTTCAGGAACACGTCGATGGCCTGTGTCGGGGTTGAGAACAGCGTCTCCTGCATAATAAGTTTGAAGTTGATGGAGCCTGCCATGATGAGCACCATCAGAAAGAGGGTGATGGCCACCGTTGAGGAGAAGTTTTTGATGTGGACAAGGCCTGGCCCGACAAGGCTCACAATGGCTTTTGTCACCTCGCTGTTATGAACCAAGCCGCTTATTAGCCCGTCTTCTTCATTTACTTCAATTTCAAATAGTTGGATGTATGGTTCAACAATGCGCCCCAATTTCATATCGAGTTTCTCATACATTTCGGCACGCCCTTCAAGAATCTCGCTTCCTGATAGTTGTAGAATTTTGAACGACCCCACCAGCACAAGGGCAATTATCACCATGACCATGATGAGCGAGAAGTATTTCGGCATCCGCTGCTTGTTGGTCCACCGCAGAAACGGCAGGAACATTATGGAGAAAAAACAAGCAAAAGCCAGCGGCACGAATATGAAAGACAGCACTTTAAGAATGTAAAGAGCAAGCACAACCGCAAAAATCAGCAGTATCTTGTTTGTGAAACGAATAGAATCGATGCCCATTGGTTCGTGTTTTTCTGTTTGTTTCCGCAAAGGAACAAAAAAGATGCCAAATGATTGATTTTTTTTCTGAACCGACGGATGACATTTTATGTCAGATTTTGCGCCGGAAAGATTGAATAAACTACATTTGCAGAAAACAATACTATGTCTGCAATCGACCAGAAACGGATAGCGAAAAACACCTTGCTACTTTATGTGCGGATTGGTGTGGTGATGCTCGTGGGGCTTTACACTTCGCGTGTGGTGCTCGATGCGTTGGGGGTAGTTGATTTCGGCATATATAATGCAGTGGGCGGCATTGTGATGATGTTCTCGTTCTTGAGCAGTACAATGTCAACAGCGTGCCAACGGTTTTATTCTTATGAGATAGGCCGTGGTAATTTCGAAGAACTCAAGCGCACGTTTAGCATGTGCGTGCTTGTGTTTGCTTGCATTATCTTGGTTGTGGCCGTTGCTGCTGAGGTGTCGAGTTTGTGGTTGCTGCAGCGCAAAATGAATGTCGAAAACCGTATGGATGCGGCTTGGTGGGTATTTCATTTCAGTGTGCTGTCGTTTGTGTTCACCATAATGCGGACACCATATATGGGAATGGTTCTCGCCAAAGAGAAAATGAAGGTTTTTGCCTATTTGAGTGTGGTTGAGGTGATTGGTAATCTCGGAATAGCCATTCTGATTTCGCATCACGGCGGCGACAGACTGATTCTGTATGCCATTCTAATGGCTGCGGTAAATGCATCAGTGTCTGTTTTTTACATAATTTATTGCAGGGTGTTTTATCCTGAATGCAAGTTTCAATTTTATTGGAATCGTAAGCGGTTTGTTGAGATTCTCGGTTTTGCAGGTTGGAATATGGTTGGTTCAATATCAGGCATTTGCAAAAGTCATGGACTGAATATATTGCTAAATATTTTTTTCAGTCCTGTAGTCAACACTGCTCGCGGATTGGCTTATAAAGTTTTTCAAAGTATTCAGTCTTTTGCTGATAATTTCTATTGGGCAGTGCGTCCACAACTCATCAAGTCGTATTCGGCTGGTGACCGCGAAGGAATGCTCAAACTTATGTGCCAGAGTTCGAAATTCATTTATTTTCTGATGCTTGCCATTGCATTACCCGTGATTATTGAAACACCGTTTCTGCTTGGTCTTTGGCTGAAAGAAGTTCCTGATTACACCATTTTGTTCACTCGGCTTGTGGTTATAAATGCTGTAATTGAATCTTTAACTAATCCATTGGCTGCAGCAATGCAGGCTTATGGGAAAATACGTAATTACAATTTAGTTGTGGGTGGATTTATATTGCTAATTCTGCCTGTTTCTTATTTGTTTTTGAAATTTGGGTTCCCGCCCGAAACGGTTTTCTATGTATCGATAATTATTTGCGCTTTAGCGGTTTTTGTGCGTTTGTTTTTTATTCGTCGTTGTTTAGGATTGTCGTTGCGACAGTATCTGAGGAGCGTCATTGCCCCGATTGTGGCTGTTACGTTGTTGGCTTCGATTCTGCCAGTGTTACTCGAGTTGCATATCGAGCAGCCTTGGATGAGATTTTCGGCGGTCGTTGCTGCATCATTGGCCGCCATGGCAGTATCAGTAGGGACCGTCGGACTGACTGCCACAGAGCGCCGAAATGCGTTAAAAGTTATATGTGAGAAACTTCACATTAACGCTTTCGCGAAGCCATGATAAACATTTTTTAAGATGAAAATATCCATCGTCACCATAACGTTCAATGCCGAGCAGTTTCTTCGAGAAACCATGCAAAGCGTTTTAAAACAAACACATACCGACATTGAATACCTTATTATCGATGGCAAATCGACTGACGGAACGGTTGAAATTATCAAGTCGTTTGAGGCTGAAATGAAGGAAAAATCAATTGAATTCCGATGGATTAGCGAACCCGACAAAGGCCTTTACGATGCCATGAACAAAGGCTTGCGGATGGCCACAGGCGATTTTGTGTGGTTTGTCAATGCCGGCGATCAGATTTTTGACAGCACCACTGCGCAGAAAGTTTCCGATGCCATTGCCGCAAATGAGCTAGCCGATGTGGTTTACGGTCAAACGCTCATTATCGATCAAAATGGCACACCATGCGGCGAACGTCACAAAATTGCACCGAAGAACTTACAATTCAAGAGTTTGCTAAATGGTTTGGTAGTCTGCCATCAATCGATACTAGTGCGTCGCAGCATTGCACCAAATTACAATCTGCAATATCGTTATTCGGCTGATTATGACTGGGTTTGTGGCGTCTTGGAACAATCGCGATGCAATGTATATGTGGATGGATATCTATCGAAATTCATGCTATCGGGTATATCGGCCAAAAACCGCAAGGCATCGTGGGTTGAACGTTACAAGATAATGCGCTGCCATTTCGGACTGATTCGAACATTGGCGGCTCATTTTGTAATAGTGTTGAAATATCCGTTTTCGAGACAATTAGGGTAAACAGTGTTTTATATATTTTGAATGTTGGTTATCCGCGCCAAAATGTATTTTTGTCTACAAAATAAAGATACCACGTGTAAATAATTGCAAATATGTCTCATAATACCATTGGCATCGTAAGTTATAACATCAACTGCAACTTTACAAATTACGGCTCGGCTTTGCAGTCGTGGGCGTTGAGTAGAAGTATCGAAAAACTCGGATACACACCGAAACTCATCGACTATTGCCCAAAAGTTTTGGGAAATGCCAATCCGCTTGACCCTGCCAAACTTATGTGGGACAAGGATGAGAAATCGCGAAAAGCGTTGGAAATGTCGATGTCCGCCATTAAGGAGAATTTTTACAAGTTCGAAGATTTCTATACAAACAGATTCTCACGCACCGTCAAGAAATATACCGACAGCGACTTCCAAGATGTGGTGAAGGATGAAGGTGTTGAGCGTTTTGTTTGCGGAAGCGACACGATTTTTTGCATCGATGAGTTCAAGGGGTTTGCCGAAGGGTACTATGCCAATTTCGACTGTATGCGACAAAACAGCATATCATACGCGGCAAGTTTCGGTGATTCTCATTTTTCTGACGGTGATTATAAAATCCTAAACCAACGGTTGCAAAACTTCAAGGCTATTGGCATCAGGGAAAACGATATGCTTGAATATGTAAAAGCACATGCTTCCGTTCCTGCACAACGTACAATTGACCCGACTCTTCTTTTGACTGCAAAGGACTATGACACCATTGCCGCACCGAGGATTATCGAAAGCAAATATCTTTTGCTGTATTCACGGCGATATAATGCACAGATGAATGCGTTTGCTGATAGAATCGCTAAAGAGAAAAAACTAAAAATCATCGATATAAGCCTTCGTGCGTTTGAAAACGAAGAACATGTGCCTTTTTATCAGGCAGGTGTTGAAGAATTTCTCTCGCTTGTTAAACACGCCGAATGTGTAGTAACCAATTCGTTTCATGGCATTATTATCAGTGTCCAATACAGGCGAAATTTCTATGGTTTTACAAGGCAGGAGTGCAACACAAAAATCAACGAACTAATGGCTCTGTTCGGATTGGATGGTCACCTTTATATTTCAGGAGAAGAAAAACACAGTGAGCCTGACTATGATGATGTACATCAGCGTATTGCCAGGGTTCGGGAAAAGTCAATTGAATTCTTGAATAAAAGTTTGGCATTGTTGTAAACCATGAGTGTTCCCAAAAACATACTTGAGAGCGGTTTTGATACAAAAAGCCAGTGTTGTGGCTGTGGGGCGTGTGTTCAGGTTTGTGCCAAGAACGCCATCAGGATGCAGGAAGATGATGAAGGGTTCTTGTACCCAGTTGTGGATACAGATTTGTGTGTTGAATGCGGGCTGTGTGAAAGTGTTTGCCAATACATCGTATCCGTCGGGAAAAACACTGCGCTCCAACACGCTTACGGTGGTCATATCAATGATGCGGATGTTTTGAACGAAAGCACTTCAGGCGGGGCGTTTTCAGCCATTGCGGATGTCTGGTGTGACGAAAACTATGTGATATTCGGGGCGGAAGCAGACGGATTGAAAATCAGACACTCGTTTGTAACTGATAAAAACGAGATAGGAAAGTTTAGACGCTCAAAATATTCACAGAGTGTTATCGGGGATTCATTTAAAGAGTGCAAAAATTTCCTTAACGATGGCAAAAAGGTTCTGTTTTCGGGAACACCGTGCCAGATTGCAGGTTTGAAATCGTTTTTGAAGGGAAAAGATTATGACAATCTTTTGACGGTTGAGGTAATTTGTGAGGGGGTCCCGTCGCCACTTTTTGTCAGAAAACTTGACGAAAAAATTCAAAAAGAGAAAAAAAGTAGCATTATCTCTTTGGATTATAGATATAAAGACTCTGACAGGTGGGATTATCAAGTGATGAATATTAGTTATTCCTCAACTGGTAATTCCATTAACGGAACTATCAAGTATGACCGATGGCTAAATCCGTTTTGGTCGATATGGCTTGCTCATCTTATGAGCCGACCATCGTGCTACAAATGTCCATACACGACTTTCAATAGGGTTGCAGATATTTCACTTGGTGATTTGTGGGGAGCGTATGCTTTTTGTCCCGATTTGTACAATAAAAACAAAGGGGCATCTTTAATAATAGCAAATACCGATAAAGGGAAAAAGATTGCACAAAATACTTTGAAAACAGTTTTTATCGGGCGAGAAATCGAATTCGCTCAAGCGTTAAAGTATCAGAGTCCTATGCGGAAAAATATTGATATAAACCCCAAGAGAGATGATTTTATGCAAGATTTGAAAGCAATGGATTATGACACTATTTGTAAAAAATATGCGAAAAGGAAATCATTAAAATTCTTATTTTCAAAATATATTTTGGGCACTTATAGGCAACGTGCTTGGTGGAAGAATATTAAAAGACAATTAAAGAAATAGTATCAGATGTATTATTTGAATCCCCGTATCGAGAATCTTTATAGAATTTTCGACCAAAACGAAAGAAAGGATTTCTTGCGTCTTGATTTGAATGAAAATCCAGGCGGACTGCCGCAAGATTTTATCAATGATGTACTGAAAGACATTACACCACAATTTGTGGCTCAATATCCAGAGACGCTACATTTTGCGGAAGTTCTGGCCAAATTCTTGAAAACAGATATTGCGCATTTGTGCCTTGTAAACGGCTCTGCAGAAGGAATTCGATATGTGATTCAGGCTTTTACATCGGAAAACGGAAGAATAGTCGGGGTTGTGCCATCGTATTTTATGTTTCAGGTATACAGCGAGATGTACGGAAGGGACTTTGTTAAAGTTCCTTACAACGATGACTTGACCATGAGCGTTGACAACATAATCAATGAACTTACCGATGACACGCAATTGCTGATTCTTCTGAATCCAAACAATCCTATGGGCAATGTCTATTCCGACGACGAATTCAGTGCGTTGTTGCAAGTGGCTAAGCAGAAGCAGATTACTATTCTAATCGACGAAGCCTATCATTATTTCTATCCGAAAACGTTTATTGAATACGCGCTCAACGAAGAACATGTTTTTGTTACGAGGACATTCTCAAAACTATTCTCTATGGCGGGTTGCAGGCTCGGATATGTTGTCGGCTGGCCCGAAGGAATCAGGATGGTGCAGAAATTCTGCACACCGCATAACACCAACGCTTTTGCAATGAAATTTGCCGAAGCAGTAATCGAGAATCCAGAAGTCTTGCAGTCTCTTATTGACAAATTCAATGAAGGACGCAAATATCTGACCGATACACTTGATGCTAACGGGTACGAGCATAAGGGAGATGCAGGAAATTTCATTTTCATAAAGACGAAAACTGATGCACAGAAAATCGTTGAAAGAATGAAATCGGAAAAGAAGATTTTGATAAAATCTTATCCAAATGTGGGTAATTTTGGAACTTGTTTGAGGGTCTCGATAGGAGAGAAAATATATATGCAACAATTTTGTAACGCATTGTTTGAATTAGACAGATGATAAAAGTAATAACATACGGCACTTACGATTTGCTGCATTACGGACATATCCGTCTGTTGGAGCGGGCAAAAGCGTTGGGCGACTATCTGATTGTTGGCGTAACGGCTGATGGATTCGACATGGCGCGTGGAAAAATAAACGTCCAGCAATCGCTTATGGAACGCATTGAGGCAGTAAAGAATACAGGCCTTGCAGATGAGATTATTGTTGAAGAATACGAAGGTCAGAAAATTGACGATATCAGGCGTTACGGCGTTGATATTTTCACTGTCGGCTCGGATTGGAAGGGACAATTCGACTATCTTAATGAGTTTTGTAAGGTCGTTTATCTGGATAGGACAGAAGGTGTTTCAAGCACCGACTTGCGGAACGAAAAGCGTGAAATCCGTATCGGATTGGTGGGTGAGTCGTCAACCGTTCTGAATAAGTTCGCCGCTGAATCGCATTTTGTGAATGGTGTAAAAATCGTTGGCTATTGTTCGTTAGATCCAACACAGTTTTCTGATGAATTGCAGCATTTGTCAGTTAAAACATCCGACATTTCAAAACTGATTGAAGAATGCGATGCGCTGTATGTGGTGTCGCACCCGTCAAAACACTACGAGCAGATAAAACTGGCTTTGCAAAACAAAAAGCACGTTTTGTGTGAAGCGCCAATTGCGTTGAAAACTAGCCAGTATGATGAATTAAAACAGTTGGCGCATGATAATGGTTGTGTGTTGATGGATGCGATTAAGACTGCTTATTCCACGGCATATAACCGAATGAACCTTTTGGTTAAGAGCGGAATTATTGGCGAAGTGAAATCGGTTGATTCGGTTTGCACAAGTCTTTCTGATTTGGAAAGCAAGAAAGGCAAAGACCTGACCAACACTTGGAACAGTATCTGTGCATGGGGGCCAGTGGCAATGTTGCCAGTTTTCCAGTTGCTTGGTTCCAAATACAGCGATATGCAGATAATCTCGCATCTTATTTCTGAAAACTTCGACACATTTACAAAAGTCTCGTTTGTCTACCCAAACGCGGTAGCATCGCTGATGGTAGGCAAGGGAGTAAAATCGGAAGGTGAGTTAATTGTTTCGGGCACAAAAGGATACATTTATGTTCCTGCGCCTTGGTGGAAGACGGATTATTTCGAAGTCCGTTTCGAAAACCCCGCTGACAATAAACGTTATTTCTACCAGTTGGACGGCGAAGGAATACGGTATATGATAGTTTCGTTCCTGAAAGCGATAGAGGGCGGACGTAATTGTTCGTATATCGGTGGTGATGTGTCAGAAACGATGGTTAGAGTTTTGGATGAGTTTTATAACGGAAAAAGAATTCAAATATAGTTGTTTCTTATTTTGTGCGGATAAATGGAAAGAACAGCAAGTCAGCGAGATGCAGAGTTAAAGGCAAAATATAACCCCGAAGGTTCGCAGTTGAGGCAAATTCAACTTAGAGAACTTGCCATATTGGTTGAATTTGACAGAGTGTGTCGGGAACATGGTATCGATTATTGGTTGGATTCAGGGACTCTTATTGGTGCGGTAAGGCACGGCGGGTTCATCCCTTGGGATGATGATATTGATGTGTGTATCCGAAGAAAGGATTACAAAAAATTACATCAAGCCATGACTGAAAGTCTTGGCCCTGATTATGAGTATTCACCTGCAGGAAAAGTGACAAATTATAATTATCCGGGGTTGACTAAAAAAATCAAACGCCCAACAAGTCGCTTGTATGACAAGAACGTATCCTTGGTGAGGACATTTAAGGATTTGCCAATAGTAGTCAATGAGAATTTGTGGATTGATGTTTATTATATGGAGTATGGTTCTTTGTTGGCAAAGAAAATAATAGAAAGCACCTATGGCAAATGTCAACGTCGGGTGTGGAATTTCATTAATGACGGGAAATTAAAACATACAATAGCGGTACTTGCATATCCGTTTACTGTCCTTTTGAAAGTTGTAATAAGTAGCTGGTGTAAAATATTTCATAGAGGAACATTCGTCGGTAATTATGGAAATGCAACCATTAGCACCAGGAAAAGAGATGATATATTTCCACTGCGTGAAATTGAGTTCGAAGGGCGCTTATTTAAAGCCCCCAATAATATTGATGCCTATTTAAGACGTCTTTATGGTAATTATATGGAGATACCATCAGAAGACAAGATTGAAAGTCACCACATTATAGAGTTGAAAATTATCAAATAGCCAACACGTATAAGGTGCGTTTTCTTTGTACCTTCGTCAAATCAAAACAAAGTCAAATGAACATAGCCGTAATAATAGCAGGTGGTGCAGGCGTCAGAATGGGACAGGACATTCCCAAGCAGTTTCTGAACGTGTTCGACAAGCCTGTAATTGTGTACACTCTTGAGGCTTTCCAGCAGCACCCGATGATTGATGCCATTGAAGTTGTTTGCATCGATGGTTGGCACGATGTGCTGAAAGCCTATTGCAAGCAGTTCGGGATAACCAAACTTGATAATGTGGTTTCGGGCGGAGCCAACGGACAAGAGTCGATACATAACGGTGTGACCGATTTGATGACTCGCCACAACAGCGACGATGTTGTGCTGATTCATGATGCCATTCGGCCAATGGTTACGGCTGAGATTATCACAAATTGCATCAAAGTCTGCCAACAATACGGCAATGCCATAACGGTTATTCCTTGTGCCGAAGCCATGTTGCTGACCGCTGACGGGTTGTCTGCCGATGACCAGATTGCCCGCTCGTCGCTGAAACGCACACAGACTCCGCAGGCTTTCCATTTAGGCGATTTAGCCGATGCTCACGCCGAAGCGCAGAAACGGGGAATCACGAATTCCATAGCCTCGTGCACCTTGTTTGTGGAATTGGGGCGAAAGGTCTACTTCTCGGTAGGCGCCGAAAAAAACGTGAAACTCACCACGCCTGAAGACATCGAAATATTCAAGGCTTTGCTCAAAAGTAAAAACAGCGAATGGATAAAATAAGCAGCTATCGAACCGACTTGGCCAATATTGAGGCGGAAGCGTTGCCATGGGACAAGTTGGATGGAAAGAACATTCTTATTGCCGGAGCTACAGGCTTAATCGGCTCTTGTCTGGTTGATGCACTTTTGCTCAACCAAAAGGCAGGCTGCAACGTTTACGCCATGGGACGGAATCAAGAACGAGCCTGGAAATTGTTCGAAAAGCATGCCTCCAATCCGCGTTTCAAATTCATTAAGGGCGACATTTCCGAACCTATCGAAAGCAATATCGACTTTCACTATATTATTGATGCAGCAAGCAATGCAAGTCCCAACTTCTTCGCACAACATCCTGTCGGGGTAATGAAATCGAATCTTTTCGGCGTTGTCAATCTTGTTGAGTACGGCCTTGCCCACAATATGCAGCGAATGCTATATGTGTCGACGGGTGAAATATACGGCGAAAATACCGGCCATCAATTTGTGGAAACCGATAGCGGATATGTCGATTGTGCAACATCGCGTGCCTGCTACCCGTCGTCGAAAAGGGCAGCAGAGACACTGTGTGCTTCATATGCCGCCGAATATGGCGCCGACATTGTCATTGCGAGGCCTTGCCACGTTTATGGTCCGCACTACACCGAGGCCGACAACCGTGTTTACGCCCAGTTCATTCGCAATATCATAAACAACGATGACATTTTGATGAAAAGTGCCGGCACTCAGTTGCGTTCGTGGTGCTATGTGGTTGATTGCGTCAGAGCCTTGCTCTACATTCTGCTGAAAGGCGAAAAAGGGCAGCCGTACAATGTCGCCGACACTGACTCGTGTATTACAATCCGTCAACTGGCCGAAATGATAGCGGTTATTGGCGGCAAAAAAGTGGTGATTCAAACCGATAACGAAGTGGTTGGAAATCAAATCATAACCAAGGCTCTTTTCGACACACGAAAACTCGAAGGTCTGGGTTGGAATGTGATGGGCGACATGAAATCGAAAATGCAGGCAACAATCGATGAACAAATTCGATACGAAGGTCGGGCAGAAAGATGAATCTGACAGAAAAAATACGGAGTCTTTTTGATGTGTCGTTTTGGGACAATATCTACAAAACGCTCACTTTCCGCGATTTGCTGATTGCTGCATCGCCGGCTGCCTTGAAACGTGCCGTTAAACGGAATGCAGCCAAACAACAGCGCATGCTGAAAGAGTTGAAAGAGAAGCAGAAAATCACCGTGGCGTTCTTTTTGCAGAGTCCGTCGGTTTGGAAATACGACCGTTTGTATTGGCTTTTCGATAAGAGCGAACGTTTTGAGCCTGTGGTAGTTATCACGCCCTTCAATGTCCATTTGAATTACGATAAGGGCGAGATGCGGAATGTGATGAACCAATCGGAAGAATTTGCAAAGAAATCGGGCTATCGTTATTTTCAAACATTTGACAGTGAACGAAATAAATGGTTGGATATCAGAAAAACGCTTAATCCCGACATTATTTTCTACACAAAACCATACAAAGACACACTTCCGCAGTACCACATTTACCGTTTCCCGGACAAACTGAACTGCTATGCGCCTTATGGAATGATGAACATAGATATTTTCAGGATTGTGTATAACCTTCCGTTCCACAATCTACTTTGGCGGTTTTTTGTTGAGACAGAATATCAGGCAGGTTATTCACGAGAATACCAGACCTGTGGCGGGACAAACACTGTTGTTTCCGGTAGTT
Source organism: Salinivirgaceae bacterium (assembly GCA_016284875.1). Taxonomy (GTDB): domain Bacteria; phylum Bacteroidota; class Bacteroidia; order Bacteroidales; family SZUA-534; genus RUG13583. Next base: position 15,826 of record JAEEPS010000006.1, read on the forward strand.
TGGGAATGGAATCGCTGATGCTGCCCGATTACAAGCCTGTGGATGTCTGGAAACCGCAGCCAGTGCGCAAGAAACGCATAATTTGGGCACCGCACCATACGGTCGATTATCTGTTCAATTTCTCTAACTTCTTCGCTTACTGCGATTTTATGTTCGAGTTAGCCGAGAAGTATAAAGACGATATTCAAATCGCCTTCAAGCCGCACCCGGTGCTAAAATTCAAACTCATAAACATTTGGGGTACAGAGCGAACCGAAGCCTACTATCAGCGTTGGCGTGACCTGCCCAATGGCCAACCTGAGGAAGGCTACTATGCCGACCTTTTCCTGACTTCCGACGCCATGATTCACGACTGCGCGTCGTTCACGGCTGAATATCTCTACACAAAAAAGCCTACAATGTTCATTGTCAAGGATAAAGACGCGAATCATTGGAACTCATTCGGGCAGAAGTGCTTCGATTTGCACTACCATGCTTATCAGCCGTCGGATGTTGAGGATTACATTAAGAATGTTGTGGTTGCCGGCAACGACACAATGCAAGCCGCGCGCGACGAGTTCTATAAAGAATATCTCTATCCGAAAGATGGAGTGCTGCCGTCGCAGAAGATTGTTAATACCATTTTGGACGAACTAGCGTAACCAATTGTATATAAAAGAAACACCCGCTAACAGCGGGTGTTTTTGTTGTTATTATTCAGCCTTCAAATAATTCCGTACGCCCCAGCCAATGCTTCCGGCCACGAACATCAGAATCAGAATCAGGCAAACAACGCCAACCTTGTCGCCTTTGTAAACGGTGTCGGGGCGGAACTCGAAACGTATTTTGTGTTCGCCTGCAGGAATGTTGAGCGCGCGTAGAACGTAGTTGGCGCGGAAAATCTCTGTCGGGTTCCCGTCAATGTAGGCCTTCCAGCCGAGGGGATAGTAGATTTCAGAGAACACTGCAGTTTTTGCTTGGCTCGAGTTTGATGTATATTCCAGTGCATCAGGCGCATAACTTGTCAAACGGATGCTCGCAGCAGAGTCGGAAACGGAGTTGAAGTCTTGCACTAGATTGCTGAATTTTGCGTCAGTCACGATTGTTGCGGCCGATTTGATGCTGTTCAGAGCATCGCACTCTTCGCGTGGCGTTTGGGCCACAATCAGCGAGTCGGCGAACCAGCAGTTGCCCCATGCTTCAGCATTGAGCATTGGCGTTGCGCCCTGTTCGGTTTGCTGAATTATGTATTTGGTGTTCAGCATGTTCAGCACAGTCATGTTGCCGCGAGATATGTGTTCGTCAATCAAATCCTGATAGCGGCGCAGTTTGGCAGCGTGATATCCGCCCACTGATTTTAGATAGTACGATGTACGCGCATCGTTGAAAGTGTTGGTTGTCAGGTTCAGAACGCGGAAGTTGGGATCGGTGTCGCGCAGAATCCGATCTTCGTAGTCGGTCTTTGCAAAGTAGCCCTTCTTGTCTTTCTCGTTCACAAAATTGTCGTTGTTGAAATACCGCTTGTTCACCGGCCAAAGGTCGATGAGCACAAGGCAGCCGATGGCAATCAGCATCGGTTTAACCTTGATTTTTTCGGCTACAAACAGCCATAATGTTACAAACGCTGCCGCAATGAAAATCAGCGAGCGGAAAGCATCAGATGTTAACATTGTTGCACGTTCACTAATAATCAGTTTGTTAATCCAATCGGGCAACTGACGGAAGATTTGTTCGTCGTTGACCGATGTGAAACTGAACATCGACCCGCCGAACAATGCAAGCAGTAGGCAGATGCCGCCGGTTACACCGCCTGATATAAACAGAGCGCGTTTAAGTTCTTGTTTACCAATTCGTTTGTCGATAATCTGCTGCAGTGCCATAAATCCGAGAATAGGCATCGCCACTTCGGCCACGACCAATATCGATGACACAGCGCGGAACTTGTTGTACATCGGGAAATAATTGAAAAACAGCCGTGAGAGCCACTCAAAATTACGTCCCCAAGCCAACAAAATCGAGAAAATTGTCGCGCCAAGCAGAGCCCATTTGTAAGGACTTTTGACAATTATCAAGCCCAGCAGGAAAAGGAAACAAACAATGGCGCCAACGTAGACGGGGCCTTCGGTGAATGGCATATCGCCCCAGTACATCGGCAGGCTTTGACAGAATTGTTTGGCGTTGTTGCGAGGCACGCCTTGCTTCGCCATTTCATCGTAAAGTTTTGATTTAGTGCCGACTTCGTAGTGCGATGAGCCGCCGTAGAAATCAGGCACCAATAAGGTCATTGTCTCTCCAATGCCATAACTCCAACTTGTAGCGTAGTCAAAATCAAGACCTTTCTGTGCTTTGCCTTCGCTTTTGGTCAACTCGGAATGACCGCCGCGCATGGTTTCTTCAACATATTCGGCATTTGTTTTTATGTTGCTATAGCCTGTTCCAAGTCCGATGCAGATCGATGCCGCAAAAATTCCGACACCAATGGCAAGGTCTTTTAAACGATTCTCTTTCAAATGAATATACAATTCTGCAACGCTGAATACCCCCAACATCATCATATAATAATAGGCCATCTGCGGGTGCAGAATCATGCCGAAAGCCGTAAAAACCATTGTTAGAGAGGCTCCAAGCAGATAGCGTTTTTTGAAGATATAAACGAAACCGGCAATTACGCAAGCCATATAACCAACGGCAAAAACCTTGAATATATGTCCAGCCGCGATAATTATCAGAAAATAAGTGGATAACGTTATCGCAATCGCCCCGATTATTGACAGCCATTTGCTCACGTTAAAAGCGCGCATCAGGATGAAAAAGCCGAACAGATAAGTCAGGAACCATGCCCAAACCGATCCCAAAAACAATGTGTATGCCTTGCGTAAAACACTGATTATCTTTGATGAAGTCGTTGGAAATGAAATTTGGTAGGTTGGCATTCCTCCAAAAAGTGAGTTTGTCCAATACGATGTCTGACCGGTAGTTTTGGCGTATTCACTAACCTCGTGGCTGTTGCACTGTCCGCTGATTATATCGGTTTGTGACAGCACCTTGCCTTCAACTGCAGGCCAGCAGTAGGCGGTTGCCAAAGCGATGAATATTGCGATTGCCGCAAAGTACGGCATGAATTTCTTGAAATCGATTTTGTTCATATTTATCTATGTTACTGATATTTGCGATATTTTATTCCGATGTCCGAAATTGCGCGAATGTAGTCAAATAATTGTTCGGTTTGCTTTTTATTCCAATTTGAACCGCAAGCGCCAGCGTGTCGTGTCCGTGTCCCAGTCGTGGCTGATGATTTTGAAGTGGCCGATTTCCGCTGTGTTGCTTACGTGCAGCCCGATGCAGAGGCATTCGTCGTAGTTTCCGACTTTCACCACACGCACCGTTTCCGAAGCATCGTCGGGCAGGCGGCTCAGGTCGAAGCGCGATTGGGCTTCGGCTTGCGTGATGAATTCTGTTGTCACATCCAGATGGCTGTCAATCACGCGGTTGACTTCAGTTTCAAGTGCCGCCACTTCGCTGTCCGACGGGCAGTGGTCGAGCCGATAGTCGAGTTTGCTCTTTTTACGCTCGATGTGCGCTTCAAATGCCCGCCCGCAGCCGAAAAGGTTAATCATTGCGCGGTTCACAATGTGCTCGGTGGTGTGCATCGGCGGAAACTCTTCCTTGTTGTGCGCGTTAAGGGTTATGTCATTCATATTTTATTGAGAATGTAAGATTTCCATCTAAAACATATGTGCCATCGGGAAGATTAAACGTCAGATTGTCGAAGTATAGTTTTGCTTCAGTATCGGAATATTCCAGCAGAAAAATCTTTCCTTTATAATTTGATGTAAAATAGTTTGAATTTGATGATGCTGGCATTCCGAAATCAATTTGGTTAATTTTTATTTTATCGTATGGTTCGTATTCATCCAAACCATTGATATCCACCATTAAAGATATGACTTCATTCCAATAATGGCCTTCAGTTATCGCGAAAAGAAAATACACATTTCCATCTTTTGTAATGTACGTGTTTTCATCGTCAAACACTCTGGATGCTCCGTCGGGAACAATAATTGAACATTCCTTACTAGCATCGATTAGTGATGCATCGTCCTTTAAATCATCGTTTTTGCACGAAAACACCAGTGTAGCGATGGCGATAATGATTGTTGTTTTTGAAAGTAATCCGTTCATAATGATTTATTTAAAGTTAAACATCTGTTAGTTTCAATTTATTCAACGCCTACAACCTTCAACTCGGTGCGGCGGTTTGCTTCGCGGCCTTCGGCAGTGGCATTGTCGCCGACGGGTGCCGATTTGCCATAACCTTTATACGAAAGTTGCGATTGACCAACACCTTGCGAAATCAGATAATCATAAACCGATTTGGCACGTTTCTCCGAAAGTTGCTGATTATAAGCGTCGTTGCCAACGTTATCGGTGTGGCCGCCAATCTCGAATTTCACGCCAGCGCTGTTTTTGATGAACACCGCCATCTGGTTCAACTCCACAAACGACTGTGGCATAAGTTCATACGAGTCGAATTTGAAGAAGATGTTGCGCAGGATGGTGTTTGCTCCAACTTGCGGCTTCTCAAGTTTAATATTGACCACGTAAGGTTCTGTGGCTGAATGCGTTTCGGTCAGATTGAAATGTTGCGAGTTGAACAGATACCCTGGACTGGTGGCAAGCATCGCATATTGGCGGCCAACGGGCAGACTGACAAGGAAATCGCCAGATTCGGCGCTCGAAACAACCGACATCACCGTATCGCCCTTGGGCAAATTGAGCAGTTGCACCTGCGCCTTGAGCGGCAAGTTTGTTTGCGCATCCGTCACTAAACCACTGACATACGACACTGGCGTCGGACGAACGGCTTCGGGCAGTTCAAAGGTGTAGATGTTTTTGGTATCGCTGTTAACGTTCGACGAGAAATAGGCCGTAACGCCTTTATTATCAACTACTAATCCAATCTCGTCGCGGTGCGAGTTTATGGGGTAGCCCAAATTAACGGGCTCGGTCCATTGGCCAGTACTGTCGCGGCGCGACATAAAAATATCTTTCTTTCCCAATCCAGGATGGCCATCGGAACTAAAGTAAAGTGTCTGATTGTCAGGATGGATGAACGGACAAATATCATCGCCAGGGGTGTTGATGGGGGCGCCTAGATTCTTCGGTTTGCCCCAACGGCCATTGGCGTCGAGTTCTGAAACCCAGATGTCCATCTTGCCCAAACCACCCGCACGGTCCGACGCAAAATAGAGATAACGGCCATCTGGCGAAAGGCACGGCTGCTTGTCGGCCGACGCTGCATTGACAGCACTGCCCGCGTTGTAGGGCCTGCCCCATTGGCCGTAAACATCTTTTTTGGCAAAATAAATATCGCACTTGCCAAAACCATCGCGACGGTTACAACCAGTGAAAACCAATGTGTTACCATCAGCCGAAATCTGCTGCGCACCTTCGTTGCCTATGGTGTTGATGGGCGCTCCAATGGGCACGGCAGGCTGCCACTGGCCATCAATAAAGCGCGTCACATAAAAATCTTCCTGCATCATAATCGAACCATCGGGGCGGAAATGCAGACTGTCGGGTAGCAACATTGTGAAAACCAACGTTTTGCCATCGAGTGAAAGCGACGGCCAATACTGCTCGTGGGGCAGTTCCAAATCGGCGCCCAACGATTTCGGCTCAAACGGCACTGGGTTATTCACTAAATCGATGGCTATCTGGCATTTAGCAATGTATTGTTGAGTCAGTTCCTTCGATTTTGCGTTTGCCTTTGGATTGTTCAAAAATATTGAGTAATAGTGTTTTGACTCGACATACTGGCCATTTTCATAAAGAGCGTTGGCAAGATTGTAGTCGAGATAGGTGTCGAAAGTGGAATCGATGGCGCGGGCGGCCAACAGCGCTTCAACAATGCACTCGCAGAAATCGCCATAACTGCACATTTCGGCCTTCAGCAGATAAGCTTCAAGGAAACGCGAGTCGGCATCGATGGCTTTGTTAATCTCGATTTCGGCATTGGCCAAATCACGCTGATTCATAAACGATTTCGCGCGAAAATAGTACGATTTCGCCTTGCTCGACTTGGTGGTTGTCAGCGCTTCGTGCTGGGCGCTGGCCGCCACAACCGAAAAAAGCAGCGCAAAGGTTGCGAATATTTTTAGTAACTTATTCATAATCAAATATAATCGCGACGAATAATCAACCCTTTTTCTTCAAGAACAGCGGTTACTTTCTGAATCAAATCAACCTTCTCTTTCAAAGGCAGGAACGCCGACTTGAAGCCGTTAATTATCAAGTATTTAAGTTCGCTCGGCGTAAATCCGAATTTCTCAATCACAAGCATATACTCGTCGGTGAGAGTTGTGTTGGAAATTAGGCGGTTATCGGTGTTGATGGTGACGCGGATTCCCAAATCGAAATAGAACTTAACTGGGTGTTTTTCAATGCTATCGACGGCCTTGGTCTGCAAGTTCGACGTGACGCACATCTCGAGCGGAATGCGGTGGTCGTTCACATAGTTGAGCAGGTCGCCGTCTTCGCGCAGGCGCGTGCCGTGACCAATGCGGTTGGCGCTCACCATATGCAGCGCCTGGTGGATTGACTCGGGCCCATAAGCCTCGCCCGCGTGCACTGTGGTGTTGATATTGTTATTGATAATCAAGTCGAAAGCCTCTTTGTGGTCCTTGGCGGGGAAACCGTCTTCGGCGCCTGCCAAATCGTAGCCCACCACCCCGCGGTTCTTGTAGGCCACAGCCAACTCTGCCAACAAAAGCGACGTTTCGGGCGTTGAGTGGCGCAGTCCGCAGACAATGATTCCAACCTTGATGTTGAAATCGCGCTCGGCTTTGGCCTTGCCCTCAAGCACGGCGTCAATAACCTCGGTCAGTTTCAAACCTTTGTTAATGTGCAAGATAGGCGAAAAACGAATCTCGAGATACCAAATATTTTCCTCGGCGCAGTCTTCGGCCAATTCGTAAGTGGCGCGAACAAGCGAATCGTAAGTCTGTAGAACAGAGCAAGTTATATCGAACGCCTTGAGATAAACTTCCAAACTCGGGCAGTCCATCCCCACTTTCAGCATCGACTCGAGTTTCTTCGGATCGTCGGTTGGCAACTTAACGTTCTGTTCTTTAGCAAGTTCCAAAATAGTCGACAAGCGCATCGAGCCATCAAGGTGGCAGTGCAACTCGGCCTTCGGCAGGCTCTTTACAAATTCGTGGGTAAGTTCCATATGAGTTGTAAGTATTAAGTTATCAAAGTTTTAAGTTTTGTGTAAAGTGTAATGAGTAAAGAGTAAAGAGTAAGGATTTCCTAATCATCTAATACCCAATCCCAAACACCTAACACCAAAATCACGCTAATATAGCAAAAATTGCGGGACGTTTGTGCAAATCGGGCTTATGTTTTGGCCATTCGGCGATGCGAAGGGTGAGCACGAACTCGGTTTCGAGCGTCAAATCGGCGGCGATGCACAGGCGCGTCTCGGGGTGCAGATTCTGCATAAAGTCCTCAAAAAGAGCCATATTGCGATAGGGCGCCTCAATGAAAAGTTGCGTCTGGTGCTCGGTTTGCGAGCGTTTCTCGTAGTTGCGGATGGCGCGGATGCGTTCGGGCTGTTTGACAGGCAGATAGCCGTTGAATGCGAAGTTCTGGCCGTTGAGCCCCGAAGCCATCATTGCAAGAATTATCGACGACGGCCCCGACATTGGCACCACGCGGATGCCCTTTCGGTGAGCCATAGCCACCACTGCGTTCCCGGGGTCGGCTACGGCCGGTGCGCCCGCTTCCGACATCAGCCCCACGTGCTCACCGCGCTCACAGGCATCGAGATACTGCCCAATGGTTGTCAGGTCGGTATGCTCGTTAAGTTCCACAAAATCAGAATCGTCTATTGGAAACTCGGGGTCAACGGCGCGCAAAAAACGGCGGGCTGTCCGTGTGTTCTCGACCACAAAATGTCGCAACTGCGACGCCACGCCCAACACCTTGGCCGGAATAACATCAGCCGGCTGCTGTTCGCCTAACGTTGTGGGTATCAGGTAAAGATTGCCTTTCATTGTTGTTGATTTTTGATTTTGAAACACAAATGTATTCCGTAACAGTCTCACTGATAGGCGAGATTACTTGTGAAGGATTATTTTAGATTAAGTTTTGTACCTAATTTCGAGAATAAATCCATCATCTTTTGGGATGTTTCTACAAAAAACTCACAAATTTTAAGACAATCCTCATCGTTGAGATAACTTAAAGACGGTTTGTCTAATCTCACACGACAAGTCACTTTATCATCCATACGTTGCCACTCAATGCCATTGAATTGACTATCAATAGTTTCTCTATGCGCAATTAACGTGTCAAATATTTCTTTGTTTTTAATTTTTTCTCCAGTGTTTATATATAACTCAACTCGACAATTATCCTTATTGATAATCACATTGATATTTCCTCCTTTAATCGTAGGTACGGATTTCCCCAACCAATTATCTGTAACAACTGTAGAAGCATTAAACATTCCATTGTATTTCTTATTATACTCGATAAATTCTCCCCAGAATTTCTTTCGATTATTATAACGAACTACAGTTGATTCCGAATCAACAGACTCTTCTTGTTCCTTATTGGCAATTTTGATTTGCAACTCCTCAGTATCTTCAATCGGTATTATTTGGTCGAACTCCATCATAATTTGGTCTCCATACTTATAGGGTGTTACCTTAACACACTTGATAAGAAGTTTGAAGTTCTGTAACCAAAGAACAGATGAAGTGACTTCTTTGTGAAAATTGGCAGCCACTAGTATTATTCGTTGACTACTACCTTTATTTATTTCAATATCATCAATTTCTTTCCCATCATAAAAATCTGATATGACTTCTGTTGCCTGTGCTTGATTGCCTAAATATTTTTGAAAAATCTCTATGACCTGTTGTTTACTTAATGTGGAACAATAAGATGCATATTTGATGGCTTGCCAAGTAACATCTTTTCCCGAATCATCCAGTTTATTTTCTATAATAACAAGGTTCCCTTTCTTATCAAGAGCAAGTAGGTCTAAACGTTCGCGAGTATCTGCAAAACCATCAAATTCCTTTTGAATAATAAGTAACTCTTCGCCAAGAGAAGATGGTTCTTTTGCAATCCATTCTTGCAAATCTTGACGTTCTTTTAAATTCAATGACTTGAATGTGCATTTTTCCGCTCTAATTAAACTTTTATTCTTATTATCAAGTATATACATAATAATGTGGTTTGTTAAAAATCAAGCGGTTCAAATTTATATATTTTAGTTCATTTCATTTCATACATATCAAAAAATGCTTTAATCGGTAACATTTAATTCGCCAAATTACATCTACATTAGCGGCCTGAATGGCACAGAAGATGAAAGTTACATTTTTAGGCACGGGGGCGTCACACGGCATACCAATTGTTGGCTGCAAATGCGCAGTATGTCAGTCGGTTAACCCGAAGGACAAGCGGCTGCGCAGTTCGGTTTACATCGAAGTCGAAGGACGGCACCTGCTCATCGACCCGGGACCTGACTTGCGGCAAGCGGCTCTGCGCGAAGGCTTTACGCAGATTGACGCCGTGCTGATAACTCACGAGCACAAGGACCATACGGCTGGCATCGACGACATCCGCACCTTTAATTACATAATGCGCCGCGCCATTCCGTTCTATGCCCAACAGCGCGTCACCGACACCATCCGCCGCGAGTACGCCTACGCCTTCAGCGAGCCGCACTACCCTGGCGCACCGCAGATTGAACTTCACCCGATTGGCAACGAACCGTTTGATGTTCAGGGTATTACGGTCACGCCGATAAACGTTCTGCACGGCACGCTTCCCACCACGGGCTTCCGAATCGGGCAGTTCGCCTACATCACCGACGCCAAAAACATCCCCGACAGCGAGATGGCCAAACTGCAAGGTCTTGACACCTTGGTTATCAACGCTTTGCGCATTGAGCAGCACCCCGCACACTTGAGTCTTGGTGAAGCGCTCGACATCATCGGCCAACTCAAGCCGCGCCGCGCCTATCTGACGCACATCAGCCACAAAATCCCTGTGTATGACGAACTTATAAAGATTCTGCCCGACAATGTTCTGCCTGCTTACGATGGATTGAAGATAAAGATTGAAGGATAGATTGATTGAAAATACGTAATTGTAATGGATAAAACTAATAATTTGAAGCACCTGCTACTGTTGGTAGTGCTGGCTTGGGCGGGATTTTTCACGGCTTCGTGCTCGAAAGACGATGAGACGAATGATTCGCCGAAGGGCAGCGAGGCCATTGATGAACTGGTTGAAAATGTTCAGTTTGAAATTATCTCAGATACGATTATCACTGCCACTCAGATGGTTGGAGCCGTGCTTGATGCTGTCGGGGCCAACGGCGATGAGCGGCTGGAGTTGGCGCGCATGATTTTCCTGAAAAAGCATCAAGACATTGCCGAACGGAATGGTGCCAAAGGCGCTGAAATGGGTTGGCGCAGTGTTTGTTACAACTATACGAGTATCGATGAGCAGGGAAAGGAAATCAAACTGTCAGCCCGCGTCTATTGGGGCAACATCAGCGGTGTTGACATTTCTCCTGACTATGTCATGCTATGCCCGCACCACACGCTGATGGCTGACGCCGAATGTCCAACCAATGCAGAGACATACGAGGCGGCGGTTCTTTGCGGCGACAATCTGCTTGTTTTACCCGACTACATCGGCTTTGGAGCAACTAAAGACCGCGTGCAGTCATACGTCAACCATAACCTGTGCGCCCAAAACTGCATCGACGCTCTGGCCGCTGGCTATAAGGTTTTCCGCAAGAACAGCATTGCACAACTCGACGACAATTACAAACTCTACGTTGTTGGCGCGTCGCAGGGTGGGGGCAACTCGCTGGCCATCCATAAGTGGCTCGACACTCATCCCGACATTGCTGACGCGTGGCGGTTTGCCTATTCCTATAACTGCGCTGGTCCGTACAGCCCAGCCATCACCTTCCGTGAATATTTCAGGCAGGATATACTCACCGCTCCATGCATGATTCCAATCGCGCTCAAGGCGATGATTGCCGCCTATCCCGACATCCTGGGCAGGTGGACTGAGGCCGATTTCTACAGCAACGACTATGTGGAGAACCTCAAAGACAAACTTGACGCAATGATTGAAAGCAAGCAGTACACCACCAACGATGTGAACGCCGTGTTCATTGAAAGGTATCAGCAGTCTGGTGAAACTGACGGCATCGGCAGCCCCGTGATTCATATTGCCGACATATTGAGTGCGGATGCTCTCAATCCTGAAAGCGAGATGTGTAAGGCACTATTCAAGTGCTTGGATGATAATGATTTGACTAAGAATTGGACTCCGATACGCCCCATTTATCTTGTTCATGGCACCGACGATACCATTGTACCATACGCCAATGCCGAGGCCGTTAAAGAAGCCTTTCCCGACAAAACAACGCTGACAAACAGCACCTTAGGAGGAGGCCATCTGTTAACATGCCAGATGTGGATGGTCCATGTTATGTCGAGAACCTGGTAGGTTTCGTGTTAGGGTTTGGATGTTGGAATTCTGATGTTTTGTATTGGGTAATGTACTGTTATTCAGTCTGATAGTTATTCTGATACCCGCATTCAATCATTCGGAATCTCCTGTTTTGTTCTGAACAGTCCAACCTTAACATTGGCAAGTTTCTCGCCGTTGCACCAGACATTTACATCGCAAGAGCAGAGATTGTAGGTCTGCGAAATAACTTCGGCTTCAGCAGTCAGAGTGCCGCTGTTGCAATTCCTGAAAAACGATATGTCGGCGTTGATTGAAACGGCCACGCGCCCGAGCGTGAATGCCGCCACTGCAGCCGAAAAATCGGCAATGGTGAACAGCACGCCACCCTGAATGGCGTTGATTCCGTTCAGATGATGGTCGGCAATCGTAACCTCGCATTTGGCATAGCCTTCGCGGCACTCAACAATCTGAATGCCACACATTTCCACAAAACGGTCAGTGCCGAAGAATTTTCGGCACACATCAAGAAGAGAACTCATACCGCGCTGTCAGTCAACGTTATAAACCTGACTCGATGCCACAAGTTCCATTTTGTTGGCTTGAAGAATGTCGATGAGACGCTCGTTCGAGTCGCTGCGAATCACCACTTTGGCCGTTCCGCCATCGGCGAAGGCATACATATAATCAATGTTGATGCCGTTGCCCGAGATAATCTTCAGCGCCTTGTGCAGACCGCCCGACTCATGAGGCACAACCATACAGACAACATCGGTCAGCGTAACTGTGTACTTATTCTCTTTCAATATGTTATAAGCCAGTTCGGGGCGGCCCACAATGAAGCGGACAATGCCGTAGTCCGATGCGTCGGCAACGCAGAAAGCCGACATGTTGATGCCATGCGCCGTCAGCACCTCAAGCATAGATGAAAGGCTGTTGGCCTTGTTCTCCAGAAAAACCGAAAGTTGTTTTACTATCATAATCTAATACTTTTATTGTTCAATAATAATTGATTAGCAACAACTTGCGATGGGCGATAGGCCTGATGTCGCTTGTTGTGTGTTTTGTGTAAATGTAGTTTTTTTTGTGAAAAAAGATGATTGTGGAATTGCTTATTTTTTTGAAATCTCTCTTTTAATCACAAATAATTTGTACATTGTTGCAACGATTCTGCTTTGTGAAGAATCTTGTAAAACACTTATTTAGTATCAATTATGGAGTTATTAAGTTCATTTGGGCTTTCAAGTTTTATGAATTTGACAACCCTTCTTTTCATCATTGGCGTGCTGATGTTCATCATCGAGATTTTCACGCCGTCGTTTGTGGCTGGCTCGGTCGGCATAGGATTCTTCTGTGCTGGTCTGGCTTCAATTTTCACTGATTCTTACAGTTGGATGCTGTTCTTCGGCATTTGCGGCACGTCAGTCACAATGTTCGCCATCAGGCCAGTGGTTTTGCGATGGCTCGACAAAACGGGTGCGCCAACCAATTCTGATGCAATGATTGGCCGCGTGACCAAGGCAAAAGAGCAGATTGACTGCGATTCAGGCTCAATCGGTCTCGATGGCGTTGTGTGGCAGGCCCGTACGCTCGACGGTTCCGAAATTGCAGCGGGAACGCCAGTCGTAGTGGTCAAAATCGATAGTATTATATTGTATGTTAAACCAAAAAACAGTTAAAAAATGGAACCAACATTAATTCTGCTATTTGTAATAGCATTGTTCGTCCTGATTTTCGCCATTGCGGGATTCAAGGTCGTGAAACAGTCGGAGACGATGGTCGTTGAGCGTTTGGGAAAATTCAATCGGCAGTTGTCGTCGGGTATCAACATTATTTGGCCGATTATCGACAAGCCGCGCCCTGTGAAATGGCGCTATGTGACTGAATATAACGGTACTAAGTACGTGCGTTTTGTTGACAGACCGCGTATCGACATTCGCGAGACGGTTTACGATTTCCCGCGTCAGAATGTGATTACCAAAGACAATGTGAATCTGGAAATCAACGCATTGCTCTATTTTCAGATTATGGACCCTGTGAAGGCAGTCTATGAGATTGAGAATCTGCCCGATGCAATTGAGAAATTGACTCAGACCACGTTGCGTAACGTCATCGGCGAACTTGAACTCGACGAGACGCTCACATCGCGCGACACCATCAACACCAAACTTCGCCTTATCCTCGACGAAGCCACAAATAAGTGGGGTGTGAAGGTAAATCGTGTTGAACTTCAGGATATTAACCCGCCTGTCGAAATCCGCCAGACGATGGAAAAACAGATGCGTGCTGAGCGTGAGCGCCGTGCCACCATCCTCGAAGCCGAAGGTCACAAAAAGGCCACTATTTTGGAAGCCGAAGGTATGCGCGATGCCGAAATCAATCAGGCTCAAGGCCGCAAGCAGGCTCAGATTCTGCGTGCCGAAGCCGAAGCTGAAGCAAAAATCAAGGTTGCCGAAGCCGAAGCCAAGAGTATCCGCCTGATAAGCGAAGCCATTGACCAGAGCGCCCATTTCGACCCCGCGCAGTATCTCATTGCAATGAAGTACATCTCAACCTTCGAGCAACTGGCTGGCAGCAAAGATTCCAAGACCGTCTTTATGCCGTACGAAGCCACTGGCGTGCTGAGTTCGCTTGGCTCGCTGAAGGAACTTTTTGCAGGAGCAGAAACTAAGGCTAAGAAATAATGGCTGGCGCAATAACTAATTGTAATTAAATTGATTATCGAGGCGATTCAGATTTATTTTAAAAAAAACTGAAAAAAAGCGGACTAATTAAATTTTATGCTACTTTTGCGGCACAAAATGGTGCCCGTAGTTCAGTTGGTTAGAGCGTCAGATTGTGGTTCTGAATGTCGTGGGTTCGAGTCCCACCGGGCACCCTAAAAGAAACCGGTTCGTGAATGAATCGGTTTTTTTTATTGCTATATAAGTGTCTGTCGTACTTTTAACTTTAAATGAAATTAATGGAGTGATTTATAGGAATCTCCATAATATAATTCGCTATATTCGCACGCTTTTTTAAAAACAACAACAATTTTTAAAACATAAAACTATGAAATTCAAAAACATCCTTTTGGCGAGTGCCTTTGCAGTTACATTGGTATCTTGCGGCTCGTCATTCAAATCGCAAACAAAAATCGTAACAACAGCCGACTCTGTGGCATATCTTATGGGTGTAATCGATGGAACCAGACAAGAAACCAACCACAGTTATTTTGGTTTGGACACTCTGTTAGATTCCGACCTCTATTTTGAGGCTCTTTACAATGCAAGCACCAAGAAAAAACTGAAATACGAGTTGGACTCATCTAATCATCAGTTATTGAATAATTTCTTGATGCTCGTACAACTTTATACTCAAAAAGTTATTAAAGATACAACTGGTACTGTTCCTGGTTTGTCGTTTACAGAATCTTATCTCGATTCGATAAGTTATTTGCTTGGTGTTTCTGATGGCCAGACATTTGGTGAGGCTTATGGTAATTCCGGATTAGATTCGATAGGTATCAAGTATTGTTTCTATTACGAAGGCTTCCGCGAGGTTTTCCAGGAGACTTCAACTCGTATCGACGCTGAAAAACACAGCGATATGGTGGACAAATTCTTTTATGAAATTCGCAAGAAAGAACTGATGGCACGCTTTGGCGACAATAAGCGTGAGGGCGAAGAATTCTTGGCAAAAAACAAAGCCAATAGCGATGTCATTACCACGGCTTCGGGTTTGCAATACACTATTATTAAAGAAGGAAAAGGGCCCAAACCAGTTGCCGGAAACAACATTAAAGTTCATTACACAGGAACATTGATTGATGGCACAGTATTCGATAGCAGTGTGGAATCAGGTGAACCGGCAATTTTCCCTATAGGAATGGGATATGTAATTCCAGGTTGGGATGAGGCTTTGCTTATGATGCCTGTCGGTTCGAAATGGAAACTGTTTATTCCACAAGAACTTGCCTATGGCGAAACTGGAAAAAGAACTATCAAACCTTATAGCGCTCTCATTTTCGAAGTTGAGTTGCTTGGAATCGAGAAATAAATCACTCATTTGCACCGCTTTGCAAAGATGAATTTCGACGGGAAGACATACTGGATAACAGGCGCGTCGTCAGGGATTGGCGAAGGTGTGGCCTACGAGTTGGCCAAGCACCGCACCCGGTTGATTCTGTCGGGGCGGAACGAGGAGGCGCTTGCCCGCGTTGCCGACCGCTGCCAGACACTTGGCGCCGCCACTCGCATCGAAGCCTTCGATCTGACCGATTACGACCGTATGCAGGCGGCTGTTGACAGCGTTCTTGCCGATGGTGTTAAAATCGATGGTCTGATGAACTTTGGTGGCATCAGCCAACGCTCGCTTGCAGTCGAGACACCTGTCGAAATTGACCGCAAGGTGATGGAAATTAACTTTTTCGGCACCATTGCTATAACAAAGGCACTTTTGCCGCATTTGATTGCTAACGGTGGCGGATTGATTGTGGTAACATCAAGTGTTGTAGGCAAATACGGTATTACTATCCGGTCGGCCTACTCTGCTTCGAAACACGCGCTTCATGGCTTTTTCGAGAGTCTGCGTGCCGAAACGGCAGATAAGAACATCCAAATCACCATTCTTGAACCGGGCCGTATCGCTACCAACGTGTCGCTCAATGCCATCACCAAAACTGGTGAGAAATACGGCATTATGGACAAAGGCCAGGCATCAGGAATGTCGGCAGAAGAGTCTGCTCGTATTATTTTGAGGGCTGTCCGTCGAGGCAAGAAGGAAGTGCTCTACGGCGGTAAGGCCACACTGCTGGTTCACATCCGCAAATGGCTGCCGGGACTGTTCTATTTCTTGGCATCGAGAGTTGATTCAACGAAGTAAGGTACAAGGGGAAAGGTGCAAGGTACAAGGGGAAAGGTGCAAGGTACAAGTAAAGGAGAGTAATGCGTAAAGAGAAGTATCAATTTGTTAATCATAAAAACGATTATAACTTATACCTTGTAACTAATAACTTAAAACTAAACAACTTAGAACTTAAAACTAAAAGATATGGCACATCAAATAAACGGTATTCAGCAGATGGGCGTCGGAGTTCCGAACGTTCTGGAAGGTTGGGAGTGGTACAACAAGAATTTTGGAATGGACGTGAAAGTGTTCGACGAGGCTGCTGTGGCAAAACTAATGTTGCCGCACACTGGTGGTCAGACACGTGAGCGCCGCGCAATCTTTGCCTTGAATATGCAGGGTGGCGGTGGTTTCGAGATTTGGCAGCACACTGGCAAAACGCCTGAGATGCCCAAGTTCGAAATCCAGATAGGCGACCTTGGCGTCTGCATTGCAAAAATGAAGACCACCGACATTCATAAAGCATATAACACATTCAGCAGCAGAGGTTTGGAACTTCTGACATCGGTTGAGAAAGACCCGGTTGGAACCGAGCACTTCTATATGAAGGATTTGTACGGCAACCTTTGGGAGTTTGTGCAGGAATCATCGTTTTTCACAACCACAAAGGCTGTGAATGGTGGCGTGTTTGGCGGCGTTGTCGGTGTTAAGAACATTGAGGAAAGTCTGCCCGTTTACCGCGACATTCTGGGCTACGACAAAGTTGTTTACGACCAAGAAGATGTGTTTGCCGACTGGGGCGGCGTTCCGGGCAGTGGCAACCGCTACCGCCGTATACTGCTTGCGCAGACAAGCGAAGGCCATGGCGCTTTCTCGCCTGTGTTTGGCAAGTCGCAGATTGAGTTGGTACAGGTTCTCGACCGCGAGCCGAAGGGCATCTTCGACGGCCGCATCTGGGGCGACCCTGGCTACATCCAAATTTGCTACGACATTGCCAATATGGATGACCTGCGCGAGTTTGTCAAGTCGAAAGGCTTCCCGTTCACAGTTGACAGCACACGTGCCGGCGACACCTTCGATATGGGTGAAGCCGCCGGAAGTTTCGCATACATTCAAGCACCCGAAGGCACGCTCATCGAGTTTGTCGAGACACACAAAGTGCCAATCGTCAAGAAATTGGGCATTGTCATCGACCTTCACAAGCGCGGTATGGACAAGCCGCTTCCGCGTTGGCTGCTTAAAATGTTCTCTCTCAAGAGAGTGAAATTCTGATTGACAGATATATGAAACTGCAATCCGCGCCTGAATGATTTTCGGACGCGGATTTTTTATTTAATGAATCTTGAAGAAGAAAGATTACGAATGGCTAAAACGTAGAGTTACAGTACCTTGTTTTTAGCCACAGTAGCCACAAAATCTTTCAGATAGAACGGGTCGAAGTAGGCCACATCCTTGAAATCAGCGGCGGCGAAGGCTTCCTCGGCAAGCGGAATCATATTCGCGGCAAGCGGACAAATGCCATCAATGAAAAATGCATTGGGCGACACAATCACCCCACGGCATTTGTCGGCGCCATCGCCATAAAATGCTATTTTATTGGATTTCAGTTCTTCAGCGAAACTGTTGCTGTCGATAACTAAAGCGCGGGTGTCGCAGGTGCGCTCCAAATTTGAGTTGTACATTGCAGTGTAAACTTCCATGCGACGGGCGTCAATCATTGAGCAGAAGAGGTCGGGGCGGAGAGAGGCGTTTTTGGCAGCCATAATGGCCATCGATTTAAGTGTGTCGATGGCAATCAGTTTGGCGCCGGTGGCGTAGCAGATGCCTTTGGCTGTCGATACTCCAATGCGCAGTCCCGTGTAGGAGCCCGGTCCCTGGCTGACGGCCACAGCATCGAGCGCCGATGCTTCAAGGTGGGTTTCGTTCAGGATTTGTTCAACAAAAACAGTGAGCAGAGTGGCGTGCGACTTGCCCTCGTAACTCACGCGCTCGGCCAGCAGTTTGCCATCGCGCGCCAAGGCCGCCGAGCAGACCGATGTTGATGTCTCTAATGATAGAATGAGTGCCATAACCCAAATTTTGCCGCGAAGATATTTATGATTTAGGAATTAGGATTTAGAAATTTATGTTCAAAGTCGTTTTTTGTGAGATTTAGGTGTAAATGGTTTTAAGAATGATGTTTGTGACTGCTACGGGTGCGTTCGCCAAAATAATTCAACAGATTCAGTATTTTCAACTATTTTCGGCTTTCTTAACGAGGAAAATGAGCAGACGCTTTAGATTATTGATTTTGTTGATGGCTGCGGCTTTGTGGGCGCAAGGTCAGGAGTCGCATTCGCTCTATATGGACCAGGAATTCAACCACTTCGACCGTTATGTCTATCAGAAACAGAACCGTTTCCACACTTCGGTGAAGCCTTATCAGACGCGGCAGGTGAACACCACAGTCAATGCCGATTCAATTTACCGCATCGATGCTAGCCGCAAGTTGCCTGATATCTTGCTGAACCGCAGTTGGTTTGGTTACAAGCAGGACGATTTTGAGTTCACCATCGACCCGCTGATGCATTTTGAACTTGGCCGCGATTCCGATTACGACAAGATGAGTTGGATAAACACCCGCGGCATTATGGTGAACGCGCGGTTGGGCAAATATGTGTTTGTGACATCTGATTTCTATGAGAATCAGGCTAAATTCTACGATTATCGCCGTCAGGTTGTGAAGGATACGAAAGCCATGCCAGGGCAGGGTTCTTATAAGGCGTTCAAGGAGGATGGCTACGATTACGCTTGGGTGGATGCCACTGTCAGTTTCCAACCCGACGAGCATTTCGACATCACTTTCGGTCATGGCAAAAATTTCATTGGCGACGGCTATCGTTCTATGATTCTGAGCGATGCATCGTTCAACTATCCTTTTCTGCGCATAACCACCGATTTCTGGCATATCAAGTATGTTAATCTTTGGGCGCAGTTTCAAGACCTTGTGAACCGATATGAATATGGCCATCCACACGATAAGAAGTGGGGTTCGTTCAACTATCTCGACTGGTCGGTTACGCCGTGGCTCAATGTTGGATTCTTTGAGTCAGTCATTTGGGCGAATGCGGACAGTCTTGGCCATCGTGGGTTCGACATCAACTATGCTAATCCAGTGATTTTCACGCGCCCAGTTGAGTTCTCGGTCGGTTCGCCCGATAATGCCTTGATGGGCTTGACAGGCAAACTGACATTGTGGAACAATCATGTGCTTTACGGGCAGTTCATCATCGATGAGTTCAAACTCGAGAATATCAAGGCTGGCATCAAGCATCAGTTCAACAAGTCGGACTCAACAATTCAGTGGGGATGGTGGGCCAATAAGTGGGCTTTGCAGATGGGCTACAAGACTTACGATTTGTTCGGATTGGAACATCTTGACATTCAGGCCGAAATGAATGTTGCTCGGCCATTCATGTACTCGCACGTCACACATATTCAGAACTATGGCCATTATCGCCAGCCACTTGCGCATCCGTTGGGTAGCAATTTCAAAGAATTTGTGCTTATAGGTCGCTACAATTATAAGCGACTTTTTGTTGAGGCGAAATACATCCATGCCATGCACGGTCGCGATGTTAATGGTGTGAATATGGGCAACAATATTTTCCTCGATTACACAACGCATGGCGATGAATATCACAACGAAATAGGGCAGGGGGAGAAGGTGATTCTTCAGAACACCAACCTCAAGGCCGCGTTCCTCATCAATCCGCGAACCAACATGAATGTCTATCTCGGGCTGAATATGCGTTCGGAGGAAGTGGGTGGAGAAAAAAACAAAAACAGGCTGATAACCTTTGGTTTGCGCACATCGTTGCAGAATATTTATTACGATTTTTAATCTGCGGCACAATTATTGAAATAAGTATATTTGCAAAAATTGTTAATCGATGAGTTGGCTGCGTATATTATTAATAGGTGTTTTGGCAACAGCATTCTGCTGGCCGACAGTGGCGCAAGAACCAAAGAAAAAGCCTGTGGCTGTGCGCTTTATTATTGACGATAATGGTGATACCTTGCCAGTGGTCAACATTGAGACTGTGACAGTTCGTCATTTCAAGAAACGCCGTCAGCAAATCAAGTACGACAAACTGATGCGTAACGTGAAAAAGGCCTATCCGTACGCCATTGCCGCTCGCGACGAACTGGCAACCATGAACGCCAACCTTGAGGGTGTCACCGACATACAGCAACGCGAAGCATACATCAAAGAGTATGAAAAACAGATGTTTAAGCGATACGAGAAAGAACTTCGTGCGCTTACCATATCACAAGGTCGCATTCTACTCAAACTTGTTGACCGCGAGATAAATAACACTGCTTTCGAACTTGTTCAGGAGTATCGTGGCTCATTCTCGGCATATTTCTGGCAGGGCGTTGCACGCATTTTCGGTGAAAACTTGAAAAGCGAATATGATCCCGAAGAAGAGGATATGTATATTGAAGAGATTGTGCTGCTTATCGAAGCTGGAGTAATCTGATATCACCAAAGGCGTTAAGACAACAAATGTCTAGTAATCATTGTATAGTTGGTTCTCAAGGAACTGGAATCAACTGAAAAATAGCCGATAAAATAGTGTGTGTAAGTAATATTTGTGTTCAAACACATCACTTCAGTTTGTACTCGTAATTGATGAAAATCTTCTTCACCTTCACGAAATAGATTAGCACACAAATGGTTGCGATGGCGGCGAGAGCATCGGAAACGGGCATGCTAAGCCATACGCCGGTAAGTCCCAAACCGCCTATGCGTGGCAGTAAGAACATTGATGGAATCAAGAACAAGAGTTGGCGCGTCATGGTCAGAACAATGGCGATTTTCGGACGGCCAACAGATTGGAAGAAGTTGCTCGTAACCATTTGAATACCAACAATGGCGAAGGATGCCAAAGCTATCCGCATTCCTTGAGCCGACAGTTCGATAAGTTCTGTGTCGGTAGTGAACATTGACGAGATGAACCTTGGGAAAAGTTCGCCCGACAAAAATCCTAGAATGGTAACTGTTGAGCCGCAGACCAATGTCAGTTTGAATACTTGTTTCACGCGATCGAGTTGGCGAGCGCCGAAGTTGAACCCCGCAATTGGCTGCATTCCTTGGTTAAAACCTGCCACAATCATTGCAATCAGGTTCAGCAAACTGTTGATGATACCAAACGCACCAATGGCAAAATCGCCGCCATAATTGTAAAGACTGCGGTTCATTAATGCGGCTATCAAACTGGCGCACAGCAGCATAATAAAGTTCGGCAGACCAATCAAGAAGATGTTCGTCACGATTTTGCCTTTAAGACGGAAACAGCCTGGAGCAAAGTGCAGAGGCTTGTCATGGTGCAAAAAGTGATGCATGACAATAATCGTTCCCACAATCTGCCCGCACAAGGTGGCCAAGGCCGCACCGCGTATGCCCCAATGAAACACAAAGATGTAAATTGGTGCAAGTGTAATATTTATGGCTATGGTAGTCAACGTTACGTACATTGATTTTTGCGGAAATCCCGATGCGCGCATAATATGATTTAGTCCTAAATAGACATGAATCAACAAGTTGCCAATGAGCGCTATTTCCATAAACTCACGGGCATATGGCAGTGTCATCTCACTTGCGCCAAACAGCATCAGAATGTCATCAAGAAATATGTATCCAAAAAAGGAAGTGACGATGCTCAATATAATATTGAGTATGAAAGCGTTGCCAAGTGTGCGGACAGCGTCTTCCTCGTTTTTCTGCCCCATATAGATTGACACCATTGTGGATGCGCCAACACCAATCATTGCGCCAAAAGCGGCAAAAATGTTCATCAGCGGCAGCGTGAGTGCCAACCCCGAAATGGCGTATGGCCCAACGCCCTGACCAATGAAAATACGGTCAACAATGTTGTATATTGCCGATGCCGCCGTGGCAATGATGGCTGGCAGCGAGTATTGAAATAGCAGTCGGCCAATACTGGCTGACCCGAGTTCCTTTGCAGCGTTTTCGTTTGACATAGTGCTTTTGTAAAATCGCGCAAAAGTCCGAAAAAAAATTGATTCTTTCCGTGTATTCTGTGTTTTCCGTGGTTAAATATTATTAGTCCGTTGTTCAAAAATTATATCTTTATTTTTCGAAAAACGGAGTTGGAATTTTATTTAAAAGATTGATATTATGAAAATTAAAGAAAATTCTGCAATCCACTATATCGGTTGCGACGACACCGATTTGGATTTGTTTGAAAACCAGTACATTGTGCCAGAAGGAATGGCATATAACTCATATCTGATTGAAGACGAGAAGATTGCCATTACCGACACCGTCGATGCTCGCAAGAGCGATGAGTGGCAGGCAAACTTGAAGGCCGCTCTCAACGGTCGACTGCCCGATTACCTTGTGGTTCACCATCTTGAGCCCGACCATTCGGCCAATATTGGTTGGGTGATGGACACGTTTGCCGATTGCAAGATTGTTTGTTCTGCCAAAGCAGCAGCCTTCCTGCCGCAGTTCTTCGGCACTGATTTTGCGGGCCGCGTTGTTACTGTCAAAGAAGGCGATACGCTTTCGCTTGGCGCTCATACTTTGCAATTTATAATGGCACCGATGGTTCACTGGCCTGAGGTGATGGTTTCGTACGAATCATCGGAAAAAGTGCTTTTTGCTGCCGATGCTTTTGGCAAGTTTGGTGCTCTCTGCAACGAGACCGATGACTGGGCTTGCGAGGCTCGCCGTTACTATTTCAACATTGTCGGAAAGTATGGCAATCCAGTTCAAACTTTGCTGAAGAAAGCCGCCACGCTCGACATCCAGACTATCTGCCCGCTGCATGGTCCGATTTTGAAGGGAAATCTTAGTTATTACATTGATTTATATCAAACTTGGAGTTCTTATCAGCCTGAAACAAAGGGCGTTTTCATCGCTTATGCGTCGCTTCACGGCAACACTGCAAAAGCCGCCGAGGAACTTGCGGCAATGCTTGAGGCGAAAGGAGAGAAGGTTGCCATTTCCGACCTTTCGCGTGCTGATATTGCCGAGTGTGTCGAGGACGCTTTCCGCTACGACCGAATGGTGCTTTGCGCTTCGTCGTACGACGGCGGCGTAATGCCTCTGATGCGTGATTTCATCAACCATCTGGCCGACAAAACCTACCAAAAACGCAAGGTTGCGCTTGTCGAGAATGGCACGTGGGCGCCATCGGCAGCACGCACAATGCGCGCTTTGGTTGAGCCGATGAAGGAGATAACAATTGCCGACACGTTTGTCACAATCAAGACAACGCTCACAGCCGATAGCCGCGCCGCCTTGCAGCAATTAGCCGATGAATTGACACGGTAAGTTATTGTAAGTGAGAAGCAAAAATCCCCGAATGGCGGTGCCGTTCGGGGATTTTTTTGTTGTTGTAAAATCAAATTTATTCTTTCTTATTTTCTTCTCGAGAGGCTTTAATCGCATTTGTAACATCTGTGGTCAGACCGAATGTGCCCACAACATTTCCGTCGCTGTCAAACAACGGGTATTTTGATGTCGAAGTGTAGATTATAGTATCCAAACGATGTTCTTTCTGAATTTGGTTCAATATTGGTTTCTTTGATTTAATAATTTGTTGCTCATCGTTATAGAAGTGCTGGGCATCATCTTGGCTGGCACAGAAATCGAAATCGCTCTTACCAACCACATCTTCGTATGAGTTAGCCTTCACCAAACTCAAGTATGATTTAGAAACGCGTATGAATTTGCCATCCAAATCTTTGAAATAGATGTAATCGTTAACGTTATCCATAAGCGAATCCATCAGAACTTGCTCTTTAGCCAGTTCCTCGCGCATTGTTGTGTTCTCCTCCATCTGGCGGCGCAAATCCTCTTGGGTGGCTTGCATCTCCTCCAGATTCTGACGGAGTTCCTCTTCTTGCGAAGTCAAGTCTTCACGTTGCAACTGGCTGGCTTGTAATAGTTTTGATGTCTTTTCAGCAACTTTTACACTTGAAACTGTTGAGGCGATGCTCTCGCCGAGTTTCTCAACAAATTCAATCTCGTAGGGTTTCAGTTCATTAAACGATGCAATTTCAATCACACCGAACATCTCGTCGTTGAGAATGCAGGGAACTATCAGTATGCAGCGCGGATTAGCGGTGCCGAGTCCAGAAGTAATCTTTACGTAATCTTCCGGAACTTCAGTTAGATAGATTGTTTTCCGCTCGTAGATGCAGCGTCCCACAAGGCCTTCGCCCACGCGAATATCCTTTTTCATGTATTTATCGCGGCCGTAGGCTATGGCGGTTACCATTGAGTAATAGATGTCGTTTTCGTCATCATTGTTTATCACAAACAATGCACCTTGGTTCACTTTCAGGTAGTCGATGAGGTTCGACATTATGTTGTAACCAAGTGATTTCATATTGTCAAGGTCCTTACGCAGGATGTCACCGAATTTTGCGATACCTTCAGTGGCCCAGTTGCGCAGTTCTTCCTCTTTTTTGCGCTCTGCTTCAATCTTTTGACTTTCAACAAGGCTGTCGCGCATCTTTATCAACGCCTCGCCCAATCGGTCTTTGCTTCCAAGAGCATGAAAATCGCTTTCAAAATCACCCTTTCCGATGCCGAGAGCAAAAGTTTCCGACTTGCGCATTCCTTCAACAACTTGATTAAGTGATTCTGACATGTCTTCAAGTTCATCGTTTGTTTTGATGTTCAATGTGTCAATGTTTTCTGTATCGCCTACAGCAAGATGTTTCAAAGCTTCGGTAGTATGCTTGATTGGAGATGCTAAGTTTTTGGCAACAAGATAAATGCAGAATACAATTATCAGCAGGCCGATAATAGCCATTATCAATGTGATGCGGATACTGTTGGCCGCTTGTTGGCCTACGTTGCTTGTCGGGAACGTGAGTGCAAGTGACCAATTGCAGCCTGGCGCAATGTTGATGGGAGTGAAGTAGGTGCACATCGGCACACCGTTCTTTACGAATGCGTTGTTCAGATATTCACCTTTTGAAATCCGTTCGTACATAGAACTGATGGCGGCTGTGTCGTTGTAGCCGACTGTGAATTTGTTAGTGATGTCATTAAACTCACTTGAGTAAATGATAACGCCATGTTCGTTGATGAGGTGTTTGATAACCTCCTCGTTGAATGCTTGTGCAACTTTTACAGCAAGAAAATCAAACTCCTTAACATTGATGGCTTTGCAAACATAACCGCAGATGTTGTCGCTTTGGTATATTGGAGTGCTGATGTTTATCATCCACTGTCCGTTCAATTCATAAGGATTGTAAAACAAGGTGGTGTTAGTTCCTATGATTTGCGAGAAATTATTATGTATTAATCCGTTATCATCACTGACGCTAACAGTGCCATTGTTGGCTTGTATCAGTACCCACTCGTTGTTTTGGTAGTTCGTGTCGGCGTAGAACGATGATGTCAGCAGCAGCCAATACATCTGGCCTTTTGCCGAGTTGGTAATAGTTTTTTTGAAGTACTCTCGATCAGCCGAATCAAGTACAGTTTTTTGCACTGATAATATGTTTGCCAGTGTTTTGACGTTTGATTGGTTGTCTTTTAGCACAATTTCAGCATGTGCGGCCGACCTTTCGGAGAGTAACCGACTAGTGTGTCCGTTATCGAATTCGGCCTGATTGGTAAATCTGACACCAATGAATACGATAAGGATAATGACATATATTGAAAGAGGAACCAGCACAAATAGGCTGATTTTTTTTCTGATACTGAGTTTAAGTTTCATCTGTCAAGTTTTTAGACAACAAATTTCAAAACGCATAAAAGTAAAACTCCTATGCTAAAAATCCAAGGCAATTTTTAGGGAAAAATAAGGGACTCTGATTGCACTGTTTATTTTAGCCGTTTTCGATAAAGATTATTATCAAAAATGATCTGTATCTATAAAGAAATAGATGTTGCTTCATTAAAAATGAAGAAGATTCTATTTCAATGCTAATCAACTTTAAGCAAACAAAAAATGTGCACCATCAAGATGCACATTCTTCCACTTAAAAACTATTTGTTATGAAAAAATTATTCTTTCGTCTCTTTTGATTCTTTAATCAGGGATTTTATCCATTTCCTTCTGTCGAAAATCAGAATGGCAATTGTCGCAAAAAACATGACAACCATAAAACTATGTTTGACGTTTCGCGAAACAGTATTAATCGGATTAACTGGAATAGAAATGTCTTTGATGATTTTAAATGGTTCATCATACAATTTGTGTTCAACAGATAACTTTGAATTAGTTAGACTGATTAAGTCGTTGTGGTACAACCGTTTGTCTTTTTCGCTGATCATCAAGAACGATCCGTCTCTTTCGACTCCCAATTTTTTGTTCTCTTTACTGAAGTATTCCTTTTTCTGGAGGCTGTCCAAAATCTCGATTTCTTTGTCAAGTCGGCTAATTCTATTTTTTGATTCGCGCTGCCAAAGAATGTTCTGCTCTTGAATCCATTTGTCGTCATAAAGGTATGCCATGATAGCATTTCTAACTGAGTCCAAAATGGTAGAGTCTTTTGCTATGTATATTTCAACATTTATATCGAATGTATGTGCCATTCTCATGCGTGTGTAGGCAGAAGTGGTATCTTTCATTGCTTGTGAGTTGTATTCCTCCACAGCGTCAGCATTGCCATCGCCGTTGTAGTCAAGCAGATATGAAGCATCCACATGGCGAATTTGCTTGCTGATGCTATCCGACAAACCAATCTTGTAGTTCCAACCATTTACTCTGTTTATGGCGTACGAAGCATTTGCGCACATGCATTCAAGTCGCATGTTGCAATCGTAGTAGGGCGGTTTTGTGTTTTTGTAGAAGGTCAAACCTACAACCAAAATGCAGGCACACGCATATAGTAGCCAGTTCCTAATTAAAAATATTATAACCCATAATACTACGTTTTTGCAAAGTGTTCCTAATTGAACGATTGCTCTTCCTAACCAGTTAAAGAATCGTCCCATTAGGTCAATTAAGTCAATCTCGCGTTCTTGATTATTCTCTGTGTTAAAATCTTCTGCCATTTTATTTTGTTGTTAATGAGTTTATTATCCTTATGCAATCTTGTGCACGTTTGTCTTTCAGTCTATTTAGACAATCGGCCAGCAAATGTATTAAATAAATGATAGCATTCAAGTTGGTACAGGGCTTAAAATACGAATCATCTTGATCAATATTGTTTGAATGTAGATAATCGGCTATCTCGCTGCTGCCGAATGCAGTTCCACGGCTACGCATGTCGATGTAGAATAACACATCATTTTCAAAACCGCCTTCAAGTTCGTCGCAATAGCACAAAGTGAGTGAGTTTGGAAGTTTCACGCAGTGTATGGGCAAATCGAGTCGTTGGGCAATTATGGCGTACATCACAGCCACCACATTGGCTTGTGCCCGTCCTGTGTTGAGGAGTGTGCTTATGAAATGCGACTGGGTTGTGAAATCGTCGGTGATGGTGAAGCGGTTTACGTTGAAGACAAAGTGATTGATGATACGCACTTTTTCCAGAGCCGTCAGTTCGTTGTTGAGTTCAGTCCAGACGGGCTTGCAAAGGCTGTCGATTTTCGATTTCAGCGTGTCGAACGAAACGTTTGGAAACAGCAGTCGGTTGTAGATGGAGGTTCCAGTGAGCAGATCGCTTGCACCAGTGTTTTTCCAAACTAACAGGTCACTGGTGATGCTGTCGATGCGGATGTCGTGGATTAGGTGCTCAAGTGTCCGCACGATGGCAGCGTTGTCCGATGTCTGCCAAACCCGTTCAAGGTCGGGAATTATGGATGCTCCTTCTTGGCGCAGGCGTTGGCCTACTGCGGCTGCCACCGACTCATCATCATCGTCGAGAAGCATCATGAGCGATTTGAATTCAGATGCTTCCATACTATTCAGTAAGTCGTTGAAGAACGGTTTCAATCAAATCTTTCATCGAGCCTTTGTAACTGCTTGTCGCGCTCTTGTTCAGACGGTTGGCGATTATGCTGCAGACCGTGATGGCGTTGTGCCCCATCATCGCCGCAAGGCCGTAGATAGCCGAGCATTCCATCTCATAGTTGGTGATTTTCTTGCCGTTATACTCAAAAGCAGTGATTTTATCGTTGATTTCGGCATCCTGAATAGGTAATCTCAAAACACGACCCTGCGGGCCGTAAAATCCTGGAGCAGAAATGGTTATACCTTTGCGCATGTCGAATCCAACCTTATTCAGCAACTCAGGCGACGAGTTGACGAAGTATGGCGATGCGAGCAGCGGATTCCAATTCATATATTTTTTGAAGGCCGCTTCCATCTCGAGATTGCTGACACAATTGCGGTCGCGGTAGAAGTTAATCATACCGTCAAAGCCGATGGCCATTTCAGAGATGACCGGCTGCCCCACTTCAATATCGGCCTGCAGCGCACCCGAAGTGCCAATGCGAATAAGGTTCAAACGGCGTTTCTGTTCTTTCTCGACGCGTTTTGCAAGGTCGATGTTGACTGCCGCATCAAGTTCATTGACCACAATATCGATATTATCAGTACCGATGCCAGTCGACACAACCGTGACATACTTGCCGTTGAAAAGCCCTGTGCGGGTGCGGAACTCGCGGTTCTGAACATCGACATTGATTTTTGAAAAGAACGACGCAACCAGGTCGGCGCGGTCGGGGTCACCAACAAGTATCACATTGTCAGACACATCGTCGGGATGCAGATGAAGGTGAAAAACGCTGCCATCGGCATTCAAAATAAGTTCTGAATCGGGAATAAACTGTGCCATATCGTTAAATTTATGTTGTAAAATACGCAACAAACATTAAATTTGTGTTTATCAAAAATACAAAAAAAATGGAAGCATCAATAAGTCATTTGCTTGTACCTGTCGACTATTCTGACAAGTCGGTTTTCGGGTTGAAATACGCTGTCAAACTGAACAAAGTTTTGAACGGCAAGATTACATTTTTGAATGTTATTAAAGGTGTTGACCCAATATGGTCGGAGTTTTTCACTGACGCTGAACGCGAGATTCTGCTGAAACGACTTCGCGACCATATGCGTGACTTCGTGCTGAAGAATGCTGACATTGACGAGTCGAAATTTGACTGCCTTATTGCCAAAGGCAAACTTTGCGACACCATCATGCAGACAGCCGAGCAGTTGAAGGCCAACGCTATAATTATGGGAACAAGCCATGCTGACAACATCAAGAAGATGATTATCGGTACAAACGCGTTAAGGGTTGTTTCAGAGGCCAAGTGTCCTGTTATCACCATCAAGAGCGAACCGTCGTCGACAGATATCAAACGGCTCATTCTTCCGCTCGACATCAGCAAAGAGACGCGCGAGAAAGTTGTTGACGCTGTTGATATTGCCAAGAAATTTGGTGCTGAGGTTTTGGTGGTTTCTGCCTATACATTTGAAGATGAGTTGGTATACAACAAATTACGCCAGCAGCAGGATCAGGTGGTCAAATACATTACCGACCGTGGCATAAAATGCTCTGGGCACTTGTTCCGCACTGATGATCAAATTGATGGAGTTCTCGATTTCATCGATAAGAAAAAAGGCGACATGGTGATAATCACTACTCACCAGCAACTTGAAATTGTCACATCGTTTGTGGGTTCGTTTGCCAAGAGCATCATCAGCAAGGCAAATATTCCGGTAATGAGTATCGTCCCACGTAACAAATACAACGTAATATTCAAGATACCTGCTTGTTAAACATGTTAAGAAGTGATTGGGGAGAATGAAAAATTCTCCCCAATTTTTCATACAACAAACACAGCAACGTTCAAAGCATTCGTTACACACTTATGGAAGATAACAGCCGTACAATCAGTTTGAAACTGAAGGTGGCTATAGCCATTCTTGCTTTGGTGATGCCAGTTACAGGCGCTTTGTCAGGGTGGTATTATGGAGTGTTTATTGCCGAGTCTAATTATCCGTATCTGGTTGCATTATTGTGCCTTGTGTTGGGTGTCGCACTCGATGTTGTCTGCTATTATGACCGGCTTTTTACTTTTGTTTTCTACAAGATGCCAATTCCCGGAATTTTGTTTGTCATAGCATACGAGGCGGCTTCGTTTTTCTATGGGCGATGGGTTTCGCTCGGCTTTGCGTTTGCAGGATTGGCTATTGGAGTTTTTTTCGACTACGTTCTGCTTGCGCCCAAACCATTCTATATGGCCAGGAAAAGATTGCTGGTTGTTGTGTATATCTTTTTGTCGATTATAATGTTAGGAGTTATGTCGGGCGTTCCCGTGTCGAATTTTTTCCTTGGCATTTTGGCAGGAAACTATTTCTCGCTGCGATATGCCGGAGCGGTTTTGGGGCGCGACCGTCTGCACAAAAACCTTTATACCATGACCATCTTCGCAACGGTGGTTCTGCTTGTCTCGGAGTTGTTGTTCGCATGGCTTGTCTGGCAGGATTCGGTCAATATCATCGATTATCTCAATTCGTTGCTTGGCATTGCGTTCACCCGCCAATCGCTTTTGTGGCTGATGGTGATTCTAGGTGTGGTTTCGGTTGTGGTGCAATTCGTGCTGACATTCACCACGGGCATGATACTCTACCGCTATCGCTCGCATAAAAAAATCTATAGCACAACCTGATAAGAGTGAGGTTTGTTGTTCAATCAAAGAAAACGAAAAACTTTTCCATTCTTTGGGCATATTTCGGTTACAAAAAACGGTGAATTCATATAACTCGCCATATATTTGTAACTCCAAAAAAGCGACAATGCAAGGAACGAAAAAAAAAGCGGGCAAACGCAGAATTGTTTGGAATCGGCTTTTGCCGATTCTGTTGACACCAATTGTGATATTGGTGGCTATCAACAAATTGCCCGATGCTTTTCATCTTCGTAAATCGATCGACGATGTGCCAGTGTCGGAACTGACAGCAAAAGAGGTTAGGGCGCTCCGCCGCTATAACAACGAGTATCATCTGGAAGTGGCCAGAGCTAAAGGAATCGACCGACCATTCAAAAATCATAAGGAATTTCTCGACGACAAATACACATATATAATAAGGTATGGTTTGCGTGAGATGAGCGACACAAAATATTATGAGGTTCCGGCACTCACGTATTCAATGCCATATTTGAAAAAAGAGGCATCTGATTTTCTTGAGGAATTAGGGCGACGGTTCTTTAAAACGCTGAAAGAAATGGATGTTCAAGAGTATAGGTTCCAATTATCGTCGATTTTGCGCACCGAGGCCGACCAGCATGGACTGCGTAAAAACAACATTAACGCCACGCAAAACAAAACATCGCATTATTTCGGTCTTTCGTTCGACATAGCCCAGACTTGTTTTTATCCCCAAGGCGAGTCGGAACCGATATATTCCTACAGGTTACGGAACGTGCTGCTCCGCACGCTCATCGAAATGCAGGACGAGGGGCGGTGCTATGTCATCCTTGAAACACAAACAAAATGCATTCACGTAACAGTCCGATGAAAACTGATATGAAAAATAAGAAGGAAATTATTTTGATGAATGTCAACGGCCCCGACAAACCAGGTCAGACGGCGTCGCTGACAAACATATTGATGCAATACGATGTCAACATTCTCGACATTGGCCAGTCGGTCATACACGATGATCTGAATCTTGGAATTATGTTTGAAGTTCCAGAAGAGGCCGGTTCGTCGCCTGTTCTGAAGGATATTCTTTTCAAAGCCTATGAGTTGGGCGTCGATGCCAAATTCACTGTCATTCCTGCCGATCAGTATTCCGAGTGGGTGGCGCATCAGGGCAAGGCACGTTACATTGTGACGCTAATATCGCACAAACTGAAAGCCGCGCACGTGGCAAAAGCAACTGCAGTTATTGCCGAGCAGGGACTCAATATCGATAATATCAGTCGTTTGTCCGGGCGTGTGCCTATTGAGGGCACAACTCCGCAGGCGCAGGCTGTGGTTGAGTTTTCGGTTCGCGGAACTCCGCGTGATTTGCAGAAGATGAAATCCGATTTTATGCGCATATCGGGCGAGTGCGACCTTGATATTGCCGTTCAGGAGGACAACGTCTTCCGCCGCAATCGTCGTCTGATTTGCTTCGACATGGACTCAACCCTCATTCAAACCGAAGTGATTGACGAACTTGCGCGATGTGCAGGTGTGGGCGAGCAGGTGAGCGCCATCACTGCATCGGCAATGCGCGGCGAGATTGATTTCCGCCAGAGTTTCTTGAAACGCATATCGCTGCTGAAGGGGCTTGACGAGAGTGTAATGAAGGAGATTGCTGAAAATCTGCCCATTACCGATGGCGCTGAACGTCTGTTCAAAACGCTCAAACGTTATGGCTACCGTACGGCCATCTTGTCGGGTGGGTTCTCTTATTTTGGTAATTATCTGAAAAGCAAACTCGATATTGATTATGTTTTTGCCAATGAACTTGAGATTGTGAACGGCAAACTAACTGGCAACAACGTTGGCGATATAGTTGATGGTGCCCGCAAGGCCGAACTGCTCAAACTGTTGGCTTTTAAGGAGGATATTCATTTGGAACAGGTTATTGCAGTGGGAGATGGAGCCAACGACCTGCCGATGCTTCAGTTGGCCGGATTGGGAATCGCTTTTCACGCCAAGCCAAAAGTCAAGGCTTCGGCGCAACATTCCATCTCTGCAGGAGGGCTCGATTCAATTCTTTACTTCCTTGGATTCCGCGATCGCGATATAAATCAGTAGTTTGTTTGTAACGCAAACCAATGCAAAAAGCGATGTTGTTTTCATGCAATATCGCTTTTTTTGCACAAAAACTCGCCAAAAAACGCTTTTTATGCAACTTTTGCATGGTAACGCAAACGTTTTAAAATAATCCCTGAATCGCTGATTGTTGCTTGTTTTGACTCTATTTTGAGGTTTGAAACGATAATTTATGCGCAACGTTTGCATTGATATAAATTATTATTATTCAAAGTTTTAATAAAGGTAATTTTTACCTTAAAATTTTTATGCAAACGTTGCATTAAATTTTTCTCTTGACGATGAATAAAGGTGCAATTTACCTTTGTCGCGAGAAAAAGAAAGAACAAACAATTTTAAAAGTAAAAAGATGAAACTTTTAAACGCAAATGAAAGCCGTCTGATGAGATCAGACTATTTCACAATCATGGTTAGCTTGCTTACAGCAGCACTTATTATGTTACCATTATTTATGTCGGCAAAAAGTCGCGGAAACGAGATTCCTGCAATAGCAAAAATGGAAGACAGTTTGTCGTTCCGCTATGTGACTTGCACACGTGCGGCAATTGTTTTCACAACGCGCGAACCCGGAAAATGCAACCTTTGCATCGAGACAAAAGATGGCAGTGAAGTGCTTTACAGCGAGAACATCCGCACCATCGGAAAATCGGCCCGCGTGTTTGATTTCTTGAATCTTGAAGATGGTTCTTACAAGGTTGTGGCCAAAAAGAACGGCCAAACACTTGAGCGCGCATTCACAATCAAAGGCGGTGAGTTGATTTACAATGGCCGCGTTGTGGTTGACCCAATCTTCAAAACAAGTGGCACACGCGCAATCATCGAATTGCCTAACGAGCAAGGCAAACAAGTTTTGGTGAAAGTACTCGACTCAAGAGGCGAGGAACTTTATTCGGCAATCGAGAACAGAGAGGTGCGCAAGAACTTTGAGTTCAGTAATGTTGAGGCTGGCAAATACACAGTGTTTGTGGCTGTTGACGACGACAACTACGAATTCAACTACAGCAAGCAATAAACCCAAAAACAACAAGACCAAAGAGGCGAACCATTGGGGTTCGCTCTCTGACAGAGGATGGATGGCTAAAAAGCAATCCTTTTTTTTGTTTATAGAGGGGCGATAGTTTGTGAGGAATAGAGTTTTTTAATTGCCAATTCGTTTATATTTGCACCGAATTTTAAAAACAAGAAAACATGAAGGAAATCTTATCAGTTTCAGGTTATTCTGGACTATTCAAACTGGTTTCAAGCACAAAAAACGGAATTATTGTTGAAGATATTGAGACAGCAAAGCGCATGCCTGTCTACGCACAATCGAAGGCCAGTTCGTTGAGCGACATTGCAATTTTCAAGGACGATGGCGAAGAGGTTGCTTTGGTTGAGGTTCTGCGCAACATCCGCACAAAAATGGACGGCAAAGCAGCCATCGATCCCAAAAAATCAGACGGCGAGGCACTTAAGTCGTTCTTTGCCGAAGTTTTACCCAACTTTGACCGCGATCGTGTTTATGTATCGCACATTAAAAAAGTGCTGACATGGTACAACCAGTTGCAACGTTGCAACATGCTCAATGAACTTGACGAGGAAGAGAAAACACAGGAAAAAGCCGAAGGCGAAAAATAAAAGAACACCTAATTAATAAATAAAAGAAGCCCCACTATGGGGCTTTTTTATTGTGGGTGTGCCAATTTCAAGTTATTTTGTGCCGACATAGATGGCGGCAATTCCCATCGACAAGGTTCGACAGCGAGCCGACGAATATCCGCATTTTTGCATTATTGATTGGAATTCGTCGTATTGCGGGAATGCCTTGACTGATTCGGGAAGATAGGTATATGCCACTTTGTTGCTTGACACTATCCGACCAATCAGCGGGAGCACACGGCGGAAATAGAAATTATAAAGTTGCTTGACAGGAAATTTGGTTGGCATCGTGAATTCAAGTATGAAGCAACTTCCACCAGGTTTCAGTACGCGCAGCATTTCGGTCAGACCTTTTTCAAGATTTTCGAAGTTACGCACCCCGAAGGCCACTGTGATGGCATCGAAAGTGTTGTCGGCGAAAGGCAGATTTTCAGCATCACCTTTCTGCACTTTGATAATGTCTGACAGATTGGCTTTCAGTACTTTCTGCCGACCAACATTCAGCATTTCTTCCGACAGATCGATGCCGCAGACCGATTGCGGATGCGCTTTGCGGCTGACGACAATGGCAAGGTCGCAAGTGCCAGTGGCCACATCCAAAATTGCGGCGGGGCTGCATTTGCTCACCATGCGGGCCACTTTGCGTCGCCAAATCTTGTCGATGTTTAGCGATAGTGTATGGTTCAGCAGGTCGTATTTGGGCGCAATGCTGTCAAACATGCTCTCCACCTGCACTTTTTTCGAGTCAGGGTTCGATTGGTCGGGGACAACCATGCTCATGCGTTATTTTGTTTTGTATACGTAGGTTTTGCGGCTTTTCAGGCGTCCCTTTTCGCTGTATTCCGACTTCTCGATACGCAGGTTGTCATCGTTATACTTGTATTCGATGCGTTCCTTCTTGCCATCGCTTTTAGTCTTCATCTCGCTGATTTTGTTGCCTTTGTCATCATAGGTATAGACATGCTTTTCCGATACTTTACCATCCTCGTATTCAATGGTTTCAATTTCGTTTCCAAAACTGTCGAACTTGCTTTCGCTCACTTTCTGCTTCTTTGAAGTGCCGTCTTTGTTGAATTCCTCTTCAAACACTTCAACCGACTCAACGTTGGCATGGCGTTTTTGAGCATGAAGTTGGTTGCAGCAACCGATTGTCAGGATGGCGGCAAAAGCCGCCGACATTAATAGTTTTGTGTTCATTGCGGTTTGTTTTTAAATGCGCGTGAAGATAGTTCTTTTAGTTAATATCCAATCTCATGTTGTTATAAAACGCACTGATGATGATGTTTTATTACCGAAGCAGGCCCAAAAAAAAGCGGCTTTCGGGTTTCCTCCAAAAGTCGCGTTTTCTAAAGGGAAGCTGTATTGGTTATAATTTGAATGTTGTCTTGTTTCTTTAACGATTCAAAAATATAACCGATAATTCTCTCCGTTTTTGCAAATTCAAATATGGTCGCTGTCGATTAAAATTTGGTCAGCACCATTTAAAATTCGGTTTTAGCCGATGTCAGAATTGCCCGACACCTCCCTAGAACACTTGACATCTAATGACAACAGCCTATCCCACAACGGTTTTCGCCTCGTTCCAAAGCCTGTCCATCTCTTCAAGTGACGTGTCTTTGAGCGTTCCGCCGTTCTTTTGGATTTGCTCTTCAAGATAGTTGAAGCGGCCGATGAACTTCAAGTTGGTGCTCTCGAGCGCGTTCTCTGGATTGATTTTGTAGTGCCGCGCGGCGTTTACAAGACTGAAAAGTAGGTCACCGAATTCGGCTTTGGTGCTTTCCGAGTCGGGATTGGCCGTGAGTTCAGTTTTAAACTCCTGCAACTCTTCTTCAACCTTTGCCCATACTTGCTCGCGCTCTGGCCAGTCGAAACCGATGCTGTGGGTTTTGTCTTGGATGCGATAGGCCTTCACCAACGCTGGCAGCGATTTCGGCACGCCTGACAGCACACTTGGTTTGCGGCCTTTTTCCTTGAGTTTCAACTGTTCCCAGTTTTGCAGAACGGCTTCGGCCGAGTTGGCCTTCTCGTCGCCGAACACGTGCGGATGGCGGTATATCAGTTTCTGACACAGCGAGTTAATCACATCGGCAATATCGAATTTGCCTTGCTCCGAGCCCATCTTTGCATAAAAAACGATGTGCAGCAGCAGGTCGCCCAACTCTTTTTTCACTTCGTCCATATTGTTGGCCAGGATGGCTTCGGTCAGTTCGTACGATTCTTCGATGGTCTGCACTCGCAGCGATTCGAAAGTCTGTTTGCGGTCCCATGGGCATTTCTCGCGCAACTCGTCCATAATGTCGAGCAGTTGTCCAAAGGCTTCAAGTTGTTCTTTTCGTGACATTTATAAAAATTTTACCAATACTGATGTGTTACATTCAATTTTTGCAAGGTCGGCCAGATAGGCGTCGCGGATGGCAATTTCGAGCAGCCCGAGCGAGTTGAACAGCGCCAGCAGGTCGCCCGTACGCACGCTGCTGTAGGTGCGGCTGATTTCGGTGATTTTGTAGGTATCGTTCTTCACCACAATCTCGAAACGGCGGCCACCGCGGATGCTTTCGAACATCTTCCGCGTGATGTTGGTGATGGCGTTTTTATAGGAATCAATGTAGATGACGCTGCCCGAGATGCTGTCGTCGGTGCACGATGGGCCGAGTTCCAGAATCGAGAATTCATCAGTGGCATCAATCCCGATGTCGTCAGGCGACGCGCCGTTGGCAATCATACAGGCTGCGGGCGCCAGAATGGTCAGTTCGGGGAACGTTGAGTTGGCAAACTTTTCGGGCGTCAGCACCACAACTTTTTCGGGCTGCTCGGCAAACATCACCTTCATCGCACTTGTGTCGCAGCCAATGAAATATTGTCCTTTGTAACTGATACACATTGGAATACGCTTGTCGGACACTTCGCTGTTGGTGCAAATCAAGTGGATGGTACCTGGCGGGAAGTGCGGGAACGTGCCACGCAGAATGAACGCCGCGTGCGCCGATTTGTAACTCTCAATCTTGTGCGTAATGTCGACAATGGTGGCTCCCGGGCACTGCGACAGAATCCTGCCCTTCATTGCCCCGACGTAGAAGTCATCGTTGTGCCAGTCGGTCGTGAGAGTTATTACCGCCATCGATTTTTGCTTTCGGCAAATGTAATTAAAACGTTGAACTGATGAATCGCTCAAATCCGAAGTCTGTCGTCTTTTCTGTTCACCGATTAACCAATTTGACTACATTTGCCCAATCAATGACTGATTATGGCAGAAAAAATTTTGCATCTCGAAACGGTTGAGCCACTGGACCTTTACGGCGCCAAGTGCTCGCGACTCGACATTCTTAAACGCGCTTTCCCGAAGATTCAGATTGTGGCGCGCGGCCACGATGTGAAGGTTCTGGGTGATGAGCAGCAGATTGCCGATTTTGAGGACAAATTCCGTCAGGTTGTGCATTTCCTGGACACTTTCAACCGCCTTTCCGACGACGATTTGGTGCAGATTCTGAACAATCAGCAGCAACACCAGAGCGATGTGCCCGACGACCTGATTGTCTTTGGCAACAACGGTCGTGCCATCCGTGCCCGCAGCGCCAACCAGCAGCGAATGGTGGATGCTGTGGCGCAGAGCGATATGCTTTTTGCGCTGGGCCCTGCCGGTTCTGGTAAGACGTACACCGCCATTGCATTGGCTGTTAGGGCGTTACGTAACCGCGAGGTGCGCCGCATTGTTTTGAGCCGCCCTGCCGTTGAGGCTGGCGAGCGTCTGGGATTTCTGCCTGGCGACCTGAAAGAGAAAATCGACCCGTATCTGCAACCACTCTACGATGCGCTCAACGATATGATTCCAGCAAAAAAACTCGAGTCGCACCTTGAGGAGGGCGTGATTCAGATTGCGCCATTGGCATTTATGCGCGGCCGCACGCTCGACAACGCCTTTGTCATACTTGACGAGGCGCAGAACACCACGCTTCCGCAGATGAAGATGTTCCTGACGCGTATGGGTATGAATTCGAAATTCATTATCACGGGCGACGTCACGCAAATCGACCTTCCACGCACGCAGGACAGCGGTTTGGTGCAGGCCGTCCGTCTGCTGAAAAAGATTGACGACATCAGCATTGTCGAACTCGACGAGAGCGACATCGTGCGCCATCGTCTTGTAAAAGAGATTGTTAAAGCCTTCGACAAAGCGAAGGATTGATTAATTGAATAACTGATTAACAGATTGATGGAATGAACGATTCGCCGATTATACGATTCAATAGTTAAACTGCGAAGCGTTTCAACTTTAAACATAAAATTCTGAATTCTAAAATCTTAATTCAAAATTAATATGAACACAGTATCAAAGACAAACTTCAAATTCAGTGGTCAGAAGGGTGTGTACAACGGCAAGGTGCGCGATGTGTACAACATCAACGACCAGTATCTGGCAATGGTAGTGAGCGACCGTATTTCGGCTTTCGACGTTATTCTGCCAAAGGGAATTCCTTACAAAGGGCAGGTTCTGAACCAGATAGCATCGTATTTCCTTGACGCTACGGCCGACATTGTTCCAAACTGGAAAGTTGCCAGCCCCGATCCGAACGTCACCATCGGCCACAAATGCGAGCCTTTTGCTGTTGAAATGGTTGTCCGCGGCTACCTGACTGGCAGTTCGTGGCGTCTGTACCGCGACGGCGGACGCGAGATTTGCGGAGTGAAACTGCCCGAAGGCCTGCGCGAGCATCAACGTTTCGACCATCCAATCATCACCCCGACAACCAAGGCCGACATTGGCACGCACGACGAGAACATCTCACGCGAGGAGATTATCCGCACAGGTCTGGTTTCGGCTGAAGACTACGCCCAACTTGAGAAGTACACGCTGGCTCTGTTCCAACGTGGCACCGAGATGGCCAAGAAGATGGGCTTGATTTTGGTCGACACCAAGTACGAGTTCGGTAAGAAGGACGGCAAAATTTACCTGATTGACGAGATTCACACACCCGATTCGTCTCGTTACTTCTACGCCGACGGCTACGAAGAGCGTTTTGCCAAAGGCGAGGCACAGAAACAACTCTCAAAAGAGTTTGTGCGTGAGTGGCTTATGGCCAACGGATTCCAAGGTCGCGCCGGC
The DNA here is from genome assembly GCA_016284875.1 of Salinivirgaceae bacterium. Lineage (GTDB taxonomy): Bacteria > Bacteroidota > Bacteroidia > Bacteroidales > SZUA-534 > RUG13583. Next base: position 55,578 of record JAEEPS010000006.1, read on the forward strand.
GAGAAAGTGCCCGAGATGACACCCGAAATCATCAGCCAGATATCGAATCGCTACATCGAACTCTACGAGCACATTGTAGGCAGCAAATTCGTTCCTGGTGATGTAACCGACGTGCAGAATCGTATCTTCAACAATGTTGAGAACTATATTAAGGCTAATCTGCTGAAATAGGACATCAAAAGCAAAGCCGGCTCAAACGAGTCGGTTTTGTTTTTTGTTTTCTGAAAAATTCTATTTTTGCCGACACAAACGCGGGCATAGCTCAGTTGGTAGAGCATCAGCTTCCCAAGCTGAGGGTCGCGAGTTCGAGTCTCGTTACCCGCTCAAAAGGCACTTGCAAGGCAGGTGCTTTTTTTATGTCCGGCCAACGTGAATAGCTATTCGTCATTTTTCGCGATTTCGTTTATCTTTGCCCGCTATCAGAAAAAAGCAATGCAGTTCAGTTTAACAGCCACCGACAGCAAATCAGCCGCCCGCGCGGGGCAGATTCTGACCGACCACGGCACCATTCAGACACCGATTTTTATGCCTGTTGGCACGGTGGGCTCGGTCAAAGGAATTCACCAGCGCGATGTGGCCGACGACATTTGTGCGCAGATAATCCTAGGCAACACCTATCATCTTTATCTGCGTCCCGGAACGGCACTGCTGCGCGAGGCTGGCGGTCTGCACCGCTTTATGAACTGGAACCGCCCCATACTCACCGACAGCGGCGGCTATCAGGTTTTCAGCCTTTCGGCGAACCGAAAACTCACCGAGGAAGGCGCGCGATTCAATTCGCATATCGATGGCTCGAAGCATTTGTTTACGCCCGAGAATGTAATTGACATACAGCGTATTATCGGTTCCGATATTATGATGGCGCTCGACGAGTGCCCGCCGGGCGACTGCGACTTCAACTACGCAAAAAAATCGCTCGACCTGACAATGCGCTGGCTGCGCCGGGGCGTTGAGGCGTTCCGCAACACCGAGCCGCTCTATGGCCACAGCCAAGCCTATTTCCCGATTGTGCAGGGCGCTTCGTTCACCGATTTGCGCCAGCGTGCGGCCACCGAGATTGCCGAGTTGGGAATGGACGGCAACGCCATTGGCGGACTGGCCGTAGGCGAGCCAACCGAGGTGATGTACCAGATGATTGAGGTTGTGAACGCCATTCTGCCCGCCGACAAGCCCCGTTACTTGATGGGCGTAGGCACACCGGCAAATATTCTCGAGGGCATCAGCCGCGGAGTGGACATGTTCGACTGCGTGATGCCAACCCGCAACGGCCGCAACGGAATGCTCTTCACAAGCGAGGGTATCATCAATATAAAAAATAAGAAGTGGGAGAACGAGTTTTCGCCCATCGATCCCAACGGCACGTCGTTTGTCGATTCAAGTTACACGCTGGCCTATCTGCACCATCTGTTTGTGGCTCAGGAGATGTTGGGAATGTCCATCGCCAGTATGCACAATCTGGCGTTCTACCTTTGGCTTGTTGGTGAGGCTCGCAAGCACATTGTTGAGGGCAATTTTGCGGAGTGGAAAAACGTTATGGTTCAGAAAGTCACAAATCGATTGTAGGCTATGAGCAACTATATGAAGAAATTGGACCGTTTCATCATCCGTAGATTTCTGGGGACGTTCGCCTTTTCGCTCATCCTGATTCTGCTCATTGTGGTCATCTTCGATATTTCGGAAAAAATCGACGATTTCCTAACCAAGCAGGCTCCAATGAAGGCCATTATCTTTGAATATTATGTGAATTTCATTCCATATTTCGCCAATCTTTTCTCAGCCATGTTCATTTTCATTGCGGTGATTTTCTTCACATCGAAGATGGCTGGAAACTCCGAGATAATCGCCATCCTGAGTAGTGGTGTGAGTTACAGGCGTTTCCTATTCCCTTATTTTGTGTCGGCGCTGATATTGGCTGTTTTTTCTTACTTACTGATTAACTGGGTGATACCACCAGCCAACGAGAAACGGCTTGCCTTTGAGGAAAAATATATCCGTAACCGATTTGTTAACCGCGAGCAGGACATACATCGGCAGATTCTGCCTGGTCAGTTCATCTATATGAGTAGTTACAATACCAACTACGACATTGGCTACAAATTTGCGCTTGAGCAGATTGAAGGAGGAAAACTGAAATCGAAAACCATTTCGGAATATGTGCAGTGGGACACCACCAAAAACAAGTGGGAGATGAGCAACTGTTACATTCGCACGTTTATTGACAGTACAGAGGATGTGAAATATTATCGCCGGCTTGATACCACGCTCAATATGCTGCCGTCGGATTTTGCTCGTCGCGACAATGTTGTTGAGGCCATGAACTATCAGGAACTCAACGAATTTATCGAATCGGAGACTCGCAAAGGATCGGACAATGTGGTGCTTTGGAAAATAGAGAAGCACAAGCGTTTCGCCTATTCGTTCTCAACTTTTATTCTGACATTGATTGGCGTTACACTCTCGTCGAGAAAAAAACGAGGTGGCATCGGACTCAATATCGGATTAGGTATATTGTTGGCTTTCACATATATAATGTTTATGGAGGTGTCGAATGTGCTGGCTACTAACGCTCACATGCCACCGCTGATTGCTGTGTGGATTCCGAATTTGATTTTCGGTGTGATAGGCATTATTTTGTACAGTCAGGCAAAAAAATGAGACAAAAGATAATAGGTTATGTCAAGTTTTTTTACATTCGCTTTTGGCGAAAGCCTCAAATTTGAAGAAATACAAAACTATATAAATGCAAAAAAAATGGATATTAAAGGAACAGGTCGAAGCGGAAAAGATTGATGAACTGGCGGCAGCAGCCAGTCTCAGTAAACCAGTGGCAACCTTGCTGTTACAGCGGGGTATAACCGATGTTGAGTCGGTTCGAAAGTTTTTCAAACCAGAGTTATCGCAACTTTATGACCCATTCTTGATGAAGGATATGGACAAGGCGGTGGCGAGGCTTGAAAGTGCCATTGTTGAGCGCGACAACGTGCTGATATACGGCGACTACGATGTTGACGGCACAACTGCAGTTGCTATGATGTACGTGTTCCTAAAGAGCAAATGCCGAAATGTATATTATTATGTGCCAGACCGTTATCAGGAGGGTTATGGCATATCGTACAAGGGAATCGACTATGCGGCAGAAATGGGTTGCAAACTTATTATTGCGCTCGATTGCGGCATAAAAGCCTTACCCAAAGTCGATTACGCAGCCGAAAAGGGCATTGAATTCATAATCTGCGATCATCACGAGCCGGGCGATGAATTGCCGGCCGCTGTGGCTGTGCTTGACCCGAAACGTTCTGATTGTCAGTATCCGTTCAAGGAATTGTCTGGTTGTGGTGTGGGTTTCAAGTTGATTCAGGCCTACGCCAAGAAGAACATGATTCCGTTCTATCAGATTAAGCCGTTCCTCGACCTTGTGGTGGTTAGCATTGCAAGCGATATTGTGCCAATTGTTGATGAGAACCGAATATTGGCATTCTACGGATTGCGCCAACTCAATACCAATCCACGTGTGGGGCTGCGTGCCGTGATGAAGAAATCGGGCATAACACCTCCGCCGCAGCGAGGTAAGGACGGACAGCAGTTTGAAATTCCGTTTGAGGAGACCAAACCCACTGACGAGCCAGAGTTCCGTCCAGTCAAAATTGGCGACATAGTATTCAAAATCGGACCGCGCATCAATGCTGCGGGGCGAATGGATTTGGGGCGTTATTCAGTTGATTTACTGGTGGAACGTAACGAGGCAAAGGCCGAAGAGATGGCTTGCAAGATTGAAACCGACAATACTGACCGCAAAACCCACGACCAGAATATAACCAATGAGGCCTTGGCCGTGATTGACGGCAGTGAAGATTTGAAAAACCGAAAATCGACAGTGCTATACAACCCTGAGTGGCACAAAGGTGTTATTGGAATTGTGGCTTCGCGTCTCATCGATTTTTATTATCGACCAACGGTAATATGCACAAAATCAAATGGTTTGATAACTGGTTCGGCGCGTTCAATCCCCGATTTCAACCTTTACGAGGCCATCGAAAAATGCCAGAATCTGCTCGAAAGTTTTGGCGGCCACACATATGCCGCTGGTCTGACGCTCAAAGAGGAGAATCTGGATAAGTTCATGGAAATGTTTGAAGATGTTGTAGATAACATGATGACAAACGACATGATGGTGCCTCGGATTGATGTTGATGAGGTGCTGACTTTGTCGGACATCACGCCAAAATTCTTCAAATGGCTTGAGATGTTTGAGCCTTACGGACCAGGCAACATGGCACCAGTTTTTGCTTGCCGCAATGTGTCAGACAATGGTCAATCGACACTTGTTGGGCAAACGCGCGAGCATCTGAAATTGGCTGTTGTTGATGAAACTGTGAACCGACCCCTGTCGGGTATTGCTTTTAAGCAGTCGGAACATTATGACGCTATTCATCGTGGAGAAAAGTTCGATATTTGTTTCTCGTTGGAAATGAATACGTTCCGAGGAAAAGATACATTGCAGTTGAAGGTCCAGGACATAAAAATGGTTGGTGAGTGGGAGAGAGATTAAGTGATTGAATTATAGGAAGATTGATAAGTCGAAAAACTGATTTCCGTTAGTTCAGACATTTAATCATTCGCACATTCAGTCTCTAATAACAGTACCCGTTGAGTTTTGTCGCTGATTTTGAAGCGGTTGTCGGGGCGGTAGCCGATAATCCACGCAATCTTTTCGTCCGATGTAAGCACCATAACACGCTCTTTGTCAAACACATTCACCTTGTTGTTGACGAAAAAATCGCTCAGTTTCTGTGCTTTTGTCATTCCAATCGGATAGAAGAAATCGCCGTGCTGCCAACGCCGTATTGTTAGTGGAAATTGCAGTTTATCGAGGTCGAGGCATGCAACGCAGGGGCGTTTGTCGAGCGCAAAATCTTTAATTGGCACAACGCGCATTGTCAGGCCAAGACTGTCGATGTTGCGTGGTGATTCAATTTCAATTGTCTGAAAATAAGACTTTTCAATCGGTTCAATAATAATGCGGCTGCGGTCGATAAGTAGGCGATGTGTGGCCGATTGGAATGTATTGCCCGATTTCTGCCCAACAGTTTTCATAATGTCTTCAGTTTGCGAACTATTGAATCCGAAGGGTCTGATGCATTCATACAGCACCGCTTCGGCAAACTGTTGTTGCATAAGTCTTTCCGTATCGATAATGGTGTGCATGCCATCGGTTTTTAGCACTTCGACAGAAACCTTTTCCACATACCAATTATATATGTCTGCCGCCTGGCGGATATGATTGAAATTCTTCGACATACGTTCTTCAAACGCAGGATTCAACTCTTTCAGCACGGGCACAATGCGGTGGCGAATGATGTTTCGCTGATAGTCGTCGGAAAGGTTGGTGCTGTCGGTTCGGAAGGCAAGGTTGTTGAGCCGCGCGTATTCTTCAATATGGCTACGGGTTGCAAAAAGTAGCGGCCGCGCAATGTTGCCGTTGATGGCTGCAATGCCCGTCAGACCGTTGATGCCAGTGCCGCGCGTAAGGTTGAGCATCAGAGTTTCGATATTGTCGTTCAGATGATGAGCCGTCAAGATGCGGTCGAAATGATGTTCGGCGGCCAGTTGGGCGAACCAGTTGTAGCGTAGTTCGCGTGCGGCCATCTCAACCGACAACTTATGCTCATCGGCGTAAGCCAGAGTATTAAAACGGATGCTGAAAAACGGCATTTGGTATTTTGCAGCCAGTTGACGCACAAACTCTTCGTCGCCATCGGCATCGGCACCGCGCAACTGAAAATTACAATGCGCCACCGCCATCTTCAGCCGACATTGTGCCAGCAGATGCAGCATCACAACCGAATCGGCGCCACCGCTCACCGCCGCAAGCAGACTGTGGCTGTGGTCGAACAGACCGTTCAGACTCACAAATTGTTTGAACTGCTGAAGCATCATCGTTTTTTTTGCCAAAAGTAGCAAATCGGTGCAGATTTGGTGTGTGTGCAAGAAAAGTTATCAGACGCGGCGGTTCAATCGATAAAAATGATAGGTTTGCTTTGTAAAAACGAAAAAATGAAGGTTTTGTTCTTATCGGCCTGGTATCCACATCGTTATGATGCGATGTGGGGTTTGTTCGTACGCAAGCACGCCGAAGCGGTTTCGCGTTTCGCTGATGTTTGTGTGCTTTATTTGTTTGCCGATGAGAATGTTAAACAATTCGACATTATAGAACAGATAACCAACAGTGTACGAGAAGTTTACGTCTATTATCCGTTTACAAACAAACCCGTTTTGCGGCCGCTGACAAAGGCGGTTAGTTACGTCAGGGCTTTTTGGCGCGGATTTGCGGTTGTACGACAGAATTTTGGTTTGCCAGATGTGGTTCAGGCTAACGTGCTCACTCGCAGCGGCGTTTTGGCATATTGGCTCAAACGGCGGTTCAGTATACCATATATTATAGTTGAACATTGGACAAGATATCTACCACAAAACTTTAATTATAAAGGAATTGCACGAAAAATAATGACACGCAAATGCGTTAATAATGCTTCGTGCGTTTTGGCCGTCAGCAATATGCTACGCACGGCAATGCAAAATTGCGGGTTAAATAATGGCAACTTTCAAATCGTTGATAATGTCGTAGATGACTTCTTTTATGAAGCACAAAAATCCAACACGGAACATCGATTCAGATTCCTTCATATTTCGTGTTTCGAAGAGCCGCATAAAAATGTCAAAGGAATATTGAACGCCACAAAACAATTATTGCAACAACGCGCTGATTTTGAGTTGGTTCTTATCGGCACAGGGCAGGATTGGCAAGATGTTGTTCAATATGCCAAAGAATTGGAACTACCCGACAACGTTGTACGCTTTGTCGGTGAACAGACGCCAGCGAAAGTGTGCCGGTATTTTGCTGAAAGTGACGCACTTGTGATGTTTTCACGATACGAGACAGCTGGCATAACTTTCTGCGAGAGTTGGGCAACTGGCACGCCTGTCATCAGCACTTCGGTTGGCATCATACCCGATTGTATGACAGACAATAACGGCATTTTAGTGGCTATGGAAGACGAAAATGATTTGTGTGCAAAAATGTCGTGGATGATTGATAATCACGCACAATTCGATGCTGAAAAAATCCGCCAAACGGCGCAACGCTACACATATAACAGCGTAGGAAAACGATTGTACGACATTTATTGTCAAACACTTAAAAATGGCTGAACCTATATTTGTCATTCTTTAGCAGCCAATCCGTTTTCATACTTCCCAATCAGTCCCCAATACCAAACAAACTGTGCTAAAATTGCCACAAAACCGCCTGTGCTATAACCAATTACGGCAATCAGGAAATCGCCGCACAAAATGCCAACCGCGAGCCCGACGATTCGTAGTACGAAGGTCAGCAACTCAAACAGAAAACCAATTTTCTGCTTCTTGAAAATATCTGACAGATAGCAAATTGGCCCGACCAATGTCGTCATAAAAATCCACGGAAGCATTGCCCGAATGTAAGTGCCAGTTGTCTGCCAACCATCGCCTAAAAGCCACGCAGTTAGTTGTGGCAGAACAAAATACAAAATTGCGAACGCAGGTGCGACAATCAGCGTGGTTCTCACTGTCAGTTTTCGGAAGAATCCGCGAATGCTCTCGCCGCGCTGCACACGTCGCGTTGTATCTTGAAAAAACACCTGGAATACCGACCTTATAATCAGATTGATAGGCGTAAACGCCAATGTCAGAGCCATTCCGTAAAAACCGATTTCAGTCAGGCTGAAAAATGGTGTGAGAAGCAGTATCGGCAGGTTGCTGCTGACATAATTCACAATGGACCGCGGTAGCGAGTATTTCGGGAAATTGGCATACTCGCGGGCCATCAGGCGGCACTCGGCGCGGTCGAAAGTGAGCAGCGGACGAATGGCGGTGCGGAAAGTGGCGGCAACGTTGGTGGCAAGTGCGATAATTGGCGCCAAAACCGAACCCACAATCAGACCGTTGCGCAGAAAATTAGCAAGCCCCCATTTCAATCCCGCGCCTGTGGTGCATTGTGTTATCTGATAAGCACTTACCGATGTAAAACGCTCATTGCGCGTGTGCCAGTAGTTGAGCAGCGTCCAAACTGAAAGAACAAAAATGTAAATAGGTAGCATCCAATAACTTGCCGTCAGTTGCGGTGCGTTCAGCAAGGCGGAAATATGGCTTGCAAACGGAATCGATAACACAAATATCAGACTGACAATCAGCGTGATGATAAACCCAACGTGAAAGCACGCCACACCGCTTTTCTCACTTTTCGGCAGCATAATCGAGTTTTGGTATTCGGCAGTGGCGAACAGTGTGGCAATGCCGCCAATTGTCAGGAACATATTCAGCGTGCCAAAGTCTTCGGGCGAGTAGAGCCGCGTCAGAATAGGATAAATCGCGAGCCCGACAGCCTGCGCTATAACGTTGGCAGTCAGTAGTTTCGATGTGTTTTTGACTATGCTTGAGTTCATTGAATTCGCCTTTTCTGATTTGCGCAAAATCACATCTTTGTCGCCACCACACAAACTTTTTTCTCTTTTTTCACGTTGCCGTCAAGGTCGAACAACTCGCAGTAAATCACATAGATGCCCGTTGGAACACGGCGATTGTTATTATCAAGGCCATCCCACGCCCAGAAACCGCTTGTGCCAAGCAATTGGTTGTTTGCCAACGTGCGCATTTTCAAGCCTTTAGCATTAAAAATGGTAACATTGGCCACGTAGCCTGCTTCGTCGGTGTTGTAGGCTATTTCGAGTTGGTCTTCAAAGCCGTCGTTGTCGGGCGAGAAGACTTCGTTGTTGAGACTCACGAGCGCTTCGCTGTCGGTTGAGATGGGGCGTGCGGCCGAGTTTGGCAGTCCAGGCGTGGCCCAACCAACTTGTTCCGACGCCGAATGCCAGTTGCCAGGATTGTCGGCAGGCTGCTCATTATCAATTCGTTCAAGGCTAACACCATTCAAATCTTTCAGCAGTCCGAAGTGCATTTTGCTTGAGTAATTCACTTCGTCGAAAATGTTGCCAGCAGTGTCGGCAAGCACAATATTGCCTTCGCCGTCGGGCATCGACGGCAGTGAAGCCACTTGGTATAACTCGCCGTGGCGGTAGGTTGCGGCAATGTTGGCAATGTCGGTTGAAACGGCTATATAACTGTTTGGCAGCAAAATAGAGCCAAAACCATCGATTGCTTTCGGGGTTTTCAGATTGCCGTCGGCGCGGGTAGCCAGCACTAGGCCCGCAATGTTTATGGCGTGGTCAGAGCGGTTGAAGAGTTCCACAAAATCGGCACCGTTGGGGTATGGATTGAACAATATCTCGCTGATTATCAAATCACCAGTTTCCGCTTTCCGCGGCAAGGCAAATCGAACGGTGTTCGCGGCCATTCGGTTTCCTGCAATGTCGGTCAAAGTGGAATCAACGGTCAGCGTATACGTCTCATTTTCAGATAGAAAATCATTAAGAATGGTAATGACCATAGTCAAGTCTTTGGCAGAAGTGTATGCGTAAGTGAAATGGTAGCCAACAGGCTCAATATTAAGCATTTCGTGATGACCATCGATTGTAACTGGCTCACTGAAATAGAGTTGCAGAGTGTTTTCGTCAACAGGCACGGCACGCAAAAGTCGCGGTTTAATGTTATCGACAATCGTTTGATTTATAGAATTTTGCGCGCAAGGTGTGCCACCTGCCGAGTTTTCGGTTTGTGCCCAGTTAGCCGCCGATTCGTCGGCATTGTCAACATCGATTCGCTCAAGCGAGTAGCCGCCCGCAGCCTTCAGGTCGTCGGCAAACCAACTCTGCTTGTAATTGGTTTGGCAAATGGGGTCGGCACCGTTCTTGCAAATGGTGATGCTGCCAGATTGTGGCAAGGCGGGCATCTTACTCACATTCACCACGTTGCCGTATTTCTGCATATCGTTATCGCCGCTCACTTTGGTTAGAATGGCGTAACTTTTCGCGCCAATCATTCCATCGTCGATATTGTAATATTTGTTGCCAATGATAATATTGTAGTCAACCAGATAAATGTCGAACGGACTGCGGTTGTAGAGTTCAATCCATTCATTTTCAGGCAGTCCCGCCGACGGTTCGGGCGTGGCCATAATCTCGCTAATCACCAAATCGTATAGTGCGGCTGGATGGTAAATGAATTGTATCGTAGTGTCTTTCATTATGTTACCGCATTCATCGGCAAGATTGGCAATGCGGATTTCGTGCGGTGCATCGGCGCTGTATGGCGCATTGTAAACAAGCGTTAACTTACTGTTTTCGAATGTTGTAGAGCCAATTTTATACTTGTTGTCCAACAGATAATTGGCGGCGTTTGTCAACGATTTCGTTGTGGGCGTTTCCGAGAACTCGAGCCGCAACTGATTGTCGGTCAGCGGAACAAGGTTCTCGATTCTGACAGGTGTTTTGTCTATGTTTTTAGCATACACAGAGTTACGTTGTCCTGGTGTGCCGCCGCGCTTGTCGGTTGAGTAGGCCCAGTTGCGCCAGCCGCTACACATATTATCATAGTCGATGCGCTCGAACGACCAACCGCCGTTGTTTTTTTCGGCATCGTAAATAGATGTGGATGAATAAGTTAGACTGTCGATAATGCGGCCTTCGGGCGAAACGAGTTGCAAAGTGCGCCCCGTGTTGGTCAGGTGCGACGATGTGATGGCGCCCACCGTTTTGCCATACGTTGCGAAAGTGTCGGCGGCAGCGGCTGTTGTTATAATCAGATATTCGCCGCTATTTATCACCGAATCAGGAAGTTTGCGAACAACATCGCTGATGTTAAGCGTCCAGCCTTTCAGTTCGATGTTACGATTGCTGCGATTGTAGATTTCCAAATAGTCGGCGTTGGGTAGCATCCAATCGGTGGGATTGAACATCAACTCGTTGAATACCAAATCGTAAGGTTCGGCTGGCGCAGTGTATTTGAATGTCGTGCTTTGCGGTTCCATTGCTGCGCCTTTCACGTTTTTCACACCCGAAACCGTCAGTTGGTGAACGCCGTCGCCGATGGTGCTTGTTTTTAGCGTAACACGTTGTGGTTCAGTTTGGTTGAATACTACTTCGTCGATTGTCACGCCTTCAATCAAGTAGTTGCCGCGGTCGGTTGCCGAAGCGGCATCAATGGCGCACGAAAACTCAACGCTGATGGTGCGATTATCGCTGCAAACCGCTGAAACTAAAGCAGGTGGCGCAATCTGGCGTGTGATGGTGGTGTTGCCGAACCAGAACATTCCCGCGCGCGTTTTCGTGAAAACGAAACAATAACCGTGGCAAGGTAGATTATTATAGGTGTCGTCGATGAAATCGTCGCCCCAAACAGTGTCGTGCGATGTGGTTGGATTGACAACATAGTTCAGCGTCCAACTACCTTTGGACGAGCGAGTTACAATCACGCCGACTTCCGACTGCGCCGTCCAAACGTAGCGCGTCTGGCAGAGCAGAGTTTTGGTTCCGTTTGCGTCGATGCGGTACATCGCCAGATTCTTCGTGCTTCCCGAAAGGCAGACACCCACTGCGTAACCTTTTATCTTTTTGTTATTTAGGTTGCTGTCCGACGCCATCAGCCAATAATGGAATCGGTTCGATGTTGTGGGCTCAAATGTCGATTTCATTGTAAACTGCCAAATGGTTGTGCCATTGTAAAATAGGCTGTCGCTGACTTGTGCCGTCACAAAACTGGTTCCGCCAACGCCTTCAAGATTATGTTTGATGCACGAATCATCTGTAATCCAATCGGTTACATTGTCCCAACTGGCCAAAGCATCGGTGCCAACGGCATCGGTAAAAATGGTATCGGCAGATAACTGATTGTAATCCAGCGTGATTTCAGTTGCGAGCAATGTATTTTGCCAGCCAAAAAATATTGACAGACAAATTAAACAGAGAGAAAATTTTTTATTCATCTTTGTACGATTTCAAAAAAGCGATGCGTTTGAATATATCTTTTTGATAATCAATATATTTTAAAACATCGGTTTTAAATTTCGAATCGAGTTAAAGATAGAAAATTATTAATAAAAAATTTAGACTATGAAGATAGCCGTTGTTGGTGCCAGCGGTGCCGTTGGCCAGGAATTTTTGAAGATTTTGAACGAGCGAAATCTTCCGATTGACGAGTTAGTGCTGTTCGGGTCGGCCCGCAGCGCTGGAACTTCTTACGAATTCAAGGGTAAGAAAATTGTAGTTAAAGAGTTGAAACACAACGATGATTTCAAAGATATCGACATTGCTTTGACATCGGCGGGCGCCAGCACTTCGAAGGAATACGAGAAGACCATTACAAAATATGGCTGCATTATGATTGACAACTCGAGCGCGTTCCGTATGGACACCGACGTGCCTTTGGTTGTGCCCGAAGTGAACCCCGAAGATGCGCTGAACGCACCGCGCAACGTGATTGCCAACCCGAACTGCACAACCATCATTATGGTGGTGGTTATGAAGGCTTTAGAGCAGTTGTCGCACATCAAGCGCGTGCACGTGGCAAGTTATCAGAGCGCAAGTGGCGCTGGCGCGATGGGTATGGCTGAACTCGACCAACAGATTAAGGATTATGCTGCAGGCAAAGAACTGACAGTCAATAAATTCTCATCGCAGTTGCTTTACAACGTCATTCCGCACATCGATGTCTTCACCGACAACGATTACACCAAGGAAGAGATGAAAATGTACAACGAGACCAAGAAGATAATGCACTCAGACATTGCCGTGAGCGCCACCTGCGTGCGCGTTCCCGTGATGCGTGCCCACTCTGAAGCCGTTTGGTGCGAGACCGAAAAGCCAGTTTCGCCTGCCGATTTCCGTGCCGCTTGCGCGAAAGCCGCTGGTGTGACGGTTGTCGACAACCCAGCCAACAAAGAGTACCCAATGCCGCTCTTCGTTGCAGGTCAGGACAATGTGTCGGTAGGCCGCATCCGTACCGACATTGCCAATCCCAACGGCATCACCTTCTGGTGCGTTGGCGACCAAATCCGCAAGGGCGCCGCTTTGAATGCCGTGCAGATTGCTGAATATCTGATTTCGAAGAAGTTTAAATAAGATTGAAGGTACAAGTTACAAAGTATAAGTAACAAGTATCAGCCAAAAACCGCCGCAGCCAATGGTTGCGGCGGTTTTTTGTTTGCTATGAGAAAATCGTTCCGAAAAACAATATTTTATCTGTTGCCGTCTAACTCTCATTTTGCAAAAAACATATATTTGCAATACATCAAATTTAAAAATTGACATCTATGGGACTTTGGGATAAGATTACTGGCGAGTTTATAGACATCGTCGAATGGATTGAAGATGGCCAAAAAGCGGAACTTGTTCACCGCTTCGAACGCTATGATAATGAGATAAAAAACGGAGCCAAACTCACCGTGCGCGAGTCGCAGATTGCGGTTTTCATCAACGAGGGCAAACTGGCCGACATATTCACGCCGGGAATGTACACGCTGACAACCGAGAACCTGCCGATTCTCTCGACACTGAAAGGTTGGAAATACGGCTTCCACAGCCCGTTCAAGGCCGAAGTGTACTTTGTCAGCACAAAGCAGTTCACCAACCTGCCTTGGGGCACGGCTACACCTATTATAGTAGAGGACCCGCAACTTGGCCCGATGCGAATCGGGGCTCGCGGTAACTTCTCAATTCAGGTGAACGATGTCTCGAAATTCATTCTTGGCATTGTTGGTACCGATGGCAGTTTCACCGCCGACAAAATCAGCGACCAACTTCGCGCGATTGCTGTTACGCGTTTCAGCGACATGCTTGGCGAATGCGGACTGTCGTTTGCAAAACTGTCATCGCAGCTGAACGAGCTGTCGAAATACTGCGAGGAGCACATCGGCCCCGAGTTTGGCGAGTATGGCCTGCTTCTGACAAAATTCCTGGTTGAGGCCGTCAAACTGCCGAAAGAGGTTGAGGAGGCACTCGACAAACGCTCGAGCATGGGCATCATTGGCGACATGAACAAATTCATCCAATACCAGACTGGCGAATCGATGATGGCTGCGGCCAACAACCCGTCGGGTGGCGGCGCTGCTGCCGGCATGGGCATGGGTATGGGTTTCGGCATGGCCAACCAAATGATGAACTCGATGAACCAGCAACAAATGATGCAGCAACAGCAGATGATGCAACAGCAACAATATCAGCAACCTCAACAACAGATGGCTCCGCCTCCGATTCCGTCGGCAGTGGCGTTCTTTGTGGCTGTTAATGGGCAGCAAACGGGTCCGTTCGATATGAGTACGCTGTCGCAAATGGCTGCTAACGGGCAATTTACACGCGAATCGCTGGTATGGAAGCAGGGAATGCAGGCTTGGACAGCCGCCGCTCAGGTGCCGGAACTCAACAATGTGTTCGGCTCGGTTCCGCCTCCGGTGCCTCCGGTCATGTAATTTCACTTAAAGTGGAAAACAAATTGTAAGACTCTATGACACAGATATATGCCAATGCGTATATCTGTGTTTATATGTTTGATTTTCAATCAAAAAATGGATACTGAAAACACATTCGAATTTGAAGAGAACCTGTCGGATACCAACCAACAGGAACTTGTGTGCAGCGCATGCGGCGGACATTTGAAATTCGATCCCGCAACAAACAAACTGAAGTGCGATGCTTGTGGCGCCGAATTCGACATCGAAGCATCGGACGAAGAAGTCAACGAACTGGATTTCAACAAGTACGTTGAAGAGAATTTGGGTTCCATTGAAACGCAGACTCTGCACACCGTTGAGTGCGAGAATTGCGGTGCGCACGTCACTTTTGATGAGAATGTGGTTTCTGACCGATGCCCATTCTGCGGGACTATCTTGGTGGTTACCAATACTGTAGCCGCCACGCAGATTAAGCCCGGCTCGCTGCTCCCGTTCGGGCTCGACAAGCAACAATCGTTCGACAAGTTCAAAGCCTGGATAAAGGCGCTTTGGTTCGCACCAAACGACCTGTCGAAAAGAATGACCGATATTAAGGAACTACAAGGCATTTACGTGCCATACTGGACATACGACACCGACACCAACACCAGTTACTACGGTCAGCGTGGAACATACTACTACACCACCGAAACGTACACCGTGAACGTGAACGGCAAGACAGAAACACGTACGCGCCAAGTTCGCCACACGCGGTGGACACCGGTTTCGGGCTCGGTGCATATTTTCTTCGACGATGTGCTTGTGATGGCCAGCAAATCGCTCTCCCAAAAGCACGCTAACGAGTTGGAACCATGGGATTTGGAACATCTTGTCCCGTACGATGAGAAATATTTGAGCGGCTTCAGAACCGAGACTTATCAAGTTGACCTCAAAGACGGATTCGAGACCGCTAAAAAGCAGATTGATAACAAAATATATCGAGCCATCAGAAACGATATCGGTGGCGATGAACAGCGCGTTACAAGCAAAAACACCAGTTACAGCGCCATCACATTCAAGCACATTCTGCTGCCGGTTTACATTAGCGCCTATCGCTACAACGACAAAGTGTATCAAATACTTGTGAATGCTCGCACGGGCGAGGTGCAAGGTGACCGCCCATACAGCGTATGGAAGATTATCTTCTTTTCAATCTTCTCGATTTCGGCGGCTTGGCTGGCAGCATATCTGATGGGATTCTTTGAAGATATGTAATTGAAAACTAGTATACTATTTTTTTACTCATAATCAAACACAGCATGAAAACAAACACTTTGTTGAAACGTATCTTCCCGTTAGTTGTCATAATTGCGCTGCAACTGCTGCCCAAAATGTCCTATTCTCAAGACGAGGTGTTTGTTGACCCCAACCAGCCTGAAATAGACAGTTTGCTGAATGCCGTAAAGCCTGATTCGCCCGACAGTGTTAAGGCAAAGAATTATTCGAGGATATCGCATATTGCCTGTAACTATGACACATGTCAGAAATATGCATATCTCTCGCTTGAGTACTGCAAGGAGGCGGATACACTTTTGAGGGCATTAAATTATGGTTATATTGCTTTCGCGTCATATATGAAAGACGAGTCGCGTAAAGCGCTTCAATACCGTCTTAAGGCAGTCGAATTATTCGATAAACTTTCAAAAAAGTGGCAAGCCGCGGCAACATATATTCATATTGGCAACTGCTATTTGGATTTGAATATCAAAGACAGCATTTTTTATTATTACAACAAGGCGATATTGTATTTCACGGAAATACAAGACACCAATCTTCTGATTTCATCATATAACAATCTGGGTCAGATATATTGTAATATGTCTTTGTATGCCAGTGCTGAACAAAACTTCCAAAAGGCGTTAAACTATAGTTTGGCCATAAACGACACGACGCAGATAGCACTAACTTATTGCTTGCTGGGTAGAGCCATCGGTTT
The DNA here is from genome assembly GCA_016284875.1 of Salinivirgaceae bacterium. Classification (GTDB taxonomy): domain Bacteria; phylum Bacteroidota; class Bacteroidia; order Bacteroidales; family SZUA-534; genus RUG13583. Next base: position 71,930 of record JAEEPS010000006.1, read on the forward strand.
CCAATCCGACACGATGACAATCTATGCGGTCGAAAATCTGAAAAAATCTGTACGCCTCTACGAAGCAAAAAAGAATGTAACACATCATGATGTTGAACATAAAAACGATGCGTATATGGGGCTTGCCGAAGCCTATATCAAAATTGCCAATCGGACAGGAAAGAAAGCGTACGCCGACAGTTGCAATATGTTCATTAAAAAGATTGGTAATTATTATCTTACAGTTGGTTCGAATGCGAACTATGTTCACTGCCGTTACTGCTATGTCGATTATCTTATCTTCTACAAAAGATACAATGATGCACTTTCGGTGTTGCTTGGGTTGGAGAAGTATCAGGATAACGACCGCGCAATATCCGCATATGAGGATTACTACAATTATTTATATACAGTCTATTCAAACCTTGGCGACTACAAAAACGCTTTAAAATACCATGAGAAATACATGGAATATAAGATGGCGTATGTCAACGATAGTACCCTCAACTCAATAAAAGATGCAGAAGTTGAACGCACCCACATGCTTGATTCCGTTAATCACCATTACGAAACACTCCGCATTGAGGCTGAGCACCAGAATGAAATGCTGCGGTCGCGGGTAAAGACACGAGTCTTGCTGAGCATCGCGTTGCTGGTAATACTCATTGTCGTCATCATGTTCTTCTTCTATAAGACTACCAAAGAGAACGAGGAGAACAAGTTGCGGAACAAGGCTCTCGAAACCGAGCGCTCGCTGCTGCGTACGCAGATGAACCCGCATTTCATTTTCAACGCGCTCAACTCCGTGCAGAGTTACATTCTCGGCAATAACACACAGGAGGCTGTAGGATTTCTGTCGAAGTTTGCCAAGCTGATGCGCATGATTCTCAACAACTCGATGGTGCAGTCGGTTACGCTGAGCAACGAATTGCAGTCGCTGAGTCTCTACCTTGACCTTGAACGGGCGCGCTTCAATAATAAGTTTAATTACCGCATCGATATCGACGACAATGTTGAGGAAGAACTTCTGAATGTACCGCCCATGCTGGTTCAGCCGTTTATTGAGAATGCCATCATTCATGGACTGATGCACAAAACCGGCAACGATGGACTTATTACCATAAAAATCAGCGAGAATGACAGTAGCAGCATTGTTTGCCAGATAACAGACAATGGAGTAGGGCGCAAGGTTGCCGCCGAACTTGAGAAGAACAACGAGCGCAAGCATAAGTCGGTTGGCATGCAACTTACCCGTGATCGTCTGCGCGACTTGAACAAAGAGGCCAACGCTCAAATATCATGCACCATCACCGACCTTGAAGATGAAGCCGGCAATGCGCTTGGCACGCAGGTTACTATCATCATTCCGGTAGTGGAGGAGGATGAGAACGCGTAAGGTGTAAGAAACAGTTTCCGTGCGAGTTGCATTATATAGTAACGCTTCTGTTATAAAATAATCTATACGTTGATGGGTTAGGGTGCAGAACGAACATTTTGACTTGTGTTTTTCCGATATCCGTAATCTCTTTTTGATGTATAATGTCAATTTGACATTATGTTTATTTGGTATATTATACTAGGTGTCAATATTGTAATATTTAAACCGTATTTTTAATGTGTCAAATTGACATTAAGCAACCTCTAAAAAGTGGACAATAATTCCACTTTCGGGCATTGGCACAAAAGTTGAAAATGTATGGGCGTTTTCGATTTAGAAACAATGTAAAACTAAAATATGGAGGATTTGATTATGAAACTCGCAAGATTTAACAATTACCAACCGTCGGTATTCGACCCATTCTTCGACACCGATTTGTTTGATTGGGCAAACCGCAACTACTCTGAAACCAACACCACAGTGCCTTCAGTGAACATTAAAGAGAACGCCGACGCGTTCAACGTTGAAATGGCTGTTCCGGGGTTCGACAAAAAGGACTTCAACGTCAAACTCGACCACAACGTTCTGACCATCTCGTCGGAGAAAAAGGTTGAGAATGAGCACAAAAACGGCGAGCATTTCACCCGTCGCGAGTTCAGTTATCAGTCGTTCAGCCGCTCGTTCACGCTGCCTGAGGCTGCCAACGGCGACAAGATTTCGGCAAAATATGAGAACGGTATCCTGAACGTTGAGATTCCGAAACGCGAAGAAGCCAAGCCGAAACCAATGCGTCAAATCGCTATCGCTTAAAAGATTGAAAAATTAATGTCTAACAAATAAATGGAGGATTTGAACTATGACACTCGCAAGATTTAACAATTATCCGTCGTTGTTCGACCAACTGTTTGACACTGACCTGTTTGACTGGTCGAACCGCAATTACTCTGAAACCAACACCACGGTGCCTTCAGTGAACATTAAAGAGAACGCCGACGCGTTCAATGTTGAAATGGCCGTTCCTGGGTTCGACAAAAAGGACTTCAAGATTGCTCTCGACCACAATGTTCTGACCATCTCGTCGGAGAAAAAGGTTGAGAATGAGACCAAAGAAGGTGAGCGCTTCACACGCCACGAGTATAGTTATCAATCGTTCAGCCGCTCGTTCACGCTGCCAGAGGCCGCCAATGGCGACAAGATTTCGGCTAAGTAC
>JAEEPS010000141.1 GCA_016284875.1 Salinivirgaceae bacterium
CCATTGGCCAGAGCCAGTTGAACCTTCTCTTTCAGAATGTCGTAAGTCTCTTTGTAGTACTCGCGGCGCTCTGAGTGGCCAAGGATAACATACTCAGCACCAGTCGATTTAACCATTTCGGCCGAAACTTCACCAGTGAAAGCACCCTTCTCTTTGTCGGCGCAGTTTTCAGCGCCAAGGCCGATGATGTTGTGGTTGATAACTTCAGAAACCTTTGCAAGGTGGATAAACGGTGTGCAGATAACCACGTCGCAGTTTGGTTTTGCGCTCAAAGCGTTGTTCAACTCTGTTGCAAGAGCAATGCCTTCCTGAAGATTCTTGTTCATCTTCCAGTTGCCGGCAACTATTTTCTTTCTCATTTTTGAAATATTTAAATATTTAACAATCTGTTAATTATCTTTATTTTCGTTTCCGAATCTTTTGCGCGCAAGTAAGTAAATCGATGCGATAAATGCAAGCAATAAAATGAGCAGCCACGAGTAGAAAGTGCGCTGTTTTTCGATTTGATAATCAATGCATTTGGCTAGCAGGTTGCCTTCGAAGAACTTCAGTGGCGGAATGTCTTTCAGGTTCCATTTGCCGATAATCACGCCGTCTTTCACCACCATCAGGCCGGGGTTCGAGCGGACAATGGTTTTGAGCGTCGTCTCGTCGCAGATGCAGATTTCGTAAGGCGGCTCGGCCACCTCGCGGAAGTTCTCAATGGCGTCGTCGGTCGAAGCGGTGAGCATACGGAACGTGTAGCCCTGCGCCAGGCAGAATTCGGCCAGGCGGTTCAGGCTGTCGGTGCGGCTCAGGTCCGATTTGTCGAGATTGTAGGCGATGAGCAGAAAGTTGTAGTTGTCGCTCGCCAGCACATCTTCGGTCAGGTCTTCGCCGTCGGCGTTCACAATCGAGAAGTCGTGGATTGGCGGCTCGTAGCCCTTCTGCACCAGCGTGTGCTTGGCATCAACGAAAGTCCAGGTGCTGTCGGGCAAATTGCTGATTTGGAATGTTTTCCGCTCGCCATCTTTTTCATAGACGAAGGTGCTCTCATACACATCGGCAGGTGCGCCTTCGGGCCGCGTCATTTTTTCGGGTATCGATGTGCCAACACTGTAGGGGCGGAAATCGAGCACTTGCGTGTGGCGGTACGAGTATCCGCAGAAAATCAAGATAGTTGCAGCCGCAGCACCCGTGAGCGCCCATTGCTCGGCGGGGTTCAGTTTGCTAATCAATTGCTTACGCGATGCGAACACCGCCACCGCAGCCGCCAGCAGCACAAGGTTTTTGAAGAATGTCTGCCAGTTGGTGATTACCAGAGCGTCGCCAAAGCAGCCGCAGTCGTGCACCGGATTGGCAATGGCAATGTAGAGCGTGAGCGGCGTGTAGAACGCCATAAAAGCCAGCACAAACGTAGCGCTGAAGCGGATTTGCAGGTTGAAGAGCAGCATCACGCCAAGTGTGAACTCAATCAGGTTCTGTAACACCGAGAGCGCAAACGCCAAGCTGTTGGCCCAGCCCATCCCGAAGGCGTTGAAGTAGTCGATGAACTTGTAGGTTGAGCCCAGCGGGTCCACCGCCTTCACAAATCCCGAAAAAATGAACGTCACGCCGATGATTATTCGGCAGACGAGCAGAATGGTTGGTAAGTAGCGCTTCATAGTTGATGTTTATTTGGTGTTGGGTGTTGGGTATTAGGTGTTGGTAAATGTTTAATGTTTAACGGGTTTAACAAGTTTAATTATTTATTCTGCATTCTGCATTCTGAATTCTACATTCTAAATTACCTTGTATTTCGTCAGTTCCGCAACAATCTTGTCAAACACCTCATCTGGCGGAAGCATCTGATTGTCATTGTTGTAGCATTTTATCAGTTCAAAGTTTTTTTCGGTGGCGGCAAGGTCGATATACTCGCGGCGCACCTGCTCTTGAAAGTTGAGGTCGGCTTCGTGAATATCCTGTTTTCCTTGCAGATAGCGGCGGTCGTCGCCCTCGCGATGGGCTGTCAGGCTCTTGGTGGTGAAACTGAACGGCACATCAAGAAAAAGAGTCAAATCGGGTTGAGGAATTTGGTAGTAGTTGAATTCCAGATCTTTAATCCATTGGCGCAACTCGGTTTTCTTGGCGCCATCGGCAATCTTCGCACCTTGAAAGGCAAGGTTTGAATAAACGTAGCGGTCGATAATCACCAGTTTACCATCAGCAATCCATTGGTTGATAGTCTGTTTGGCATCGTTGCGGTCGCCAGCGTAGATGAGAGCCACAAGATAGGGGTTCACCTGATTGTTGGCGCCCAAATCGCCGCGCAGAAACATCGACACAAGGTTGCCGAAAACTCCCTCGTCAACACGCGGAAAATGCAGATATTCGAATGGTATCTGTTTTCTGTCCAGCAGATTGCGCAGTTTGTTCAGTTGCGTCGACTTGCCCGCGCCGTCAAGTCCTTCAATAACTATGAATGCCATCGTCTTATTTAAGTAGCGCTAAAATATTGAATAACAAAAACAACCTATCAGGAAGTAGATAACCATTCCCATAATATCGTTGATGGTGGTTATGAACGGGCCGGTGGCCACGGCGGGGTCAATCTTCAGGCGGTTGAAGGCCAGCGGAAGCGCGGTGCCCACAATGGCGGCAAACAGCACAACGGCAATCAGCGACAGGCTCACGGTGATGCTCAGCGCGAAATCGTTGGCGAAAAAGTTATAGATGAAAGCCAAGGTGGCCACAATGGCGCCGTTGAGCATGGCTCCAAGCATCTCTTTCAGAATTTTCTTGCCGGCCGAGTCGAGGCCTAAAGAGTTGTTGGCCAAGCCCTGAACAATGATTGACGACGATTGAATGGCCACGTTTCCGCCCATGGCGCCAATCATTGGAATGAAACCTGCCATGACGGGGTGGAGGGCAATGTCGCTGTCGAAACCTTTCACCACAATCGAACTCAGAATGCCGCCGCCCATGCCAATGAGCAGCCACGGAATGCGCGCTTTGGTGAGTTTGAACACCGAGTCGCTCGAATCCACATCGCCCGTGATACCTGACATTATCTGGTAGTCCTCATCGGCCTCATCCTTAATCACATCCACCACGTCATCGATGGTGATTCGGCCCTTGAGCCGCCCGATGCTGTCCACAACCGGCATCGACACCATATCGTACTTCCGCATAATGTTTGCGACGTCTTCGCAATCATCGTCGGTTTTCACCGATATTATGTCCTCGATAATGTTCTTGATTTTCTGGTTGTCGTTGGCCAAAAGCAGATTCTTCAATGGCAGAACGCCTTTCAGAACCCCTTGGTCGTCGATCACATACACATAGAAGAATTCGCCCACATCGGGTGCCTGCTTGCGGATTTCCTCAACGCAGTTGCGCACGGTCATATTCTCGTTCACACTGATGAGCTCGGTTGCCATAAGACCGCCGGCGGTGTCGGGGTCATATTTCAGAAGGTCGACAATGTCGCCGGCCTGCACAATGTCGGTGATGTTTGATAGGACCTCATCTTGCTTTTCTTCAGGAAGTTCCGAGATAATATCGGCGGCATCGTCGGAATCCATGTGATCGATGACGGCGTGGGCGATTTCCTGTCCCGAAAGGTCCTCGAGCAGTTCCTCGCGGTCGTCTTCCTCAAGTTCGATAATGGCGTCGGCAGTGAGTTCCGACGGCAGCAAATTGAAAAGGTAGTGGGCGTCGTCGGGTTCAAGTTCGCCCAAAATCTCGGCAACGTCGGCGGGGTGAAGTTCCGCCACCATCGATTTTATCGACTCGTCACTGCGCTCTTGAATGGCAAGCTGCAGTTCCTCAACAAATTCTTTATTTAACTCAAAACGCATAATTTCAATCTTTTAAAAGTCCGTCAATAATGTTCGTCAGTTCCACGAACTCGCTAACACTCAATTGCTCGGGCCGTTGTCGGAAGACCGGCTGGTCGCAACGGCGGTCCTGCAGGATTGGCTTCAGGCTGTTCGAGAGAGTTTTGCGCCGCTGGTTGAAACTTGTTTTCACCACTTTGGTGAATAGTTCTTCGTCGCACGGCAGGTGCTCTACATTGTTGCGTGTCAACCTGATAACACCCGACTTGACCTTCGGGGGCGGGTCGAACTCGCACTCGTTGACGGTGAACAGATAATCGATATTGTAATAGGCCTGCAGCAGCACGCTCAGAATGCCGTAAACCTTTAAGCCCGGCTTCGATGCCACACGCTCGGCCACCTCTTTCTGGAACATTCCCACCATTTGGGGAATCATCTGGCGGTTTTCCAAAATCTTAAACAGAATCTGGCTCGAAATGTTGTAGGGGAAATTTCCGGCCACCGAAATGGGCTTTCCGAAAAGCGCAGGAAGGTCGAGTTTCAGGAAATCGCCCTCGATAATGCGGCCGTTGAGTTCGGGCATTTCGGCCATCAGGTAGCACACCGATTCGTGGTCGATTTCAACCACCCGCACATCGGCCCCGGGACGGTTGAGCAGATGCCGTGTCAGTATGCCCATTCCCGGCCCGATTTCGAGA
>JAEEPS010000059.1 GCA_016284875.1 Salinivirgaceae bacterium
AGCGGCGTTGAAGTTGAGATTAAAGTATGACATTTTATAAATTATAAAAATGGCTGGATTAATAGGTAAAAAAATCGGAATGACATCGATTTTCAGTGCCGAGGGAAAAAATATTCCATGCACTGTTATCGAAGCAGGACCTTGCGTTGTTACGCAAGTGAAAACCGTTGAGAAAGACGGTTACAGCGCACTTCAATTAGGTTACGAGGACAAGAGTGAAAAGAATTTCACTAAGGCCGAATTGGGACATTTCAAAAAAGCAGGCACCGCACCAAAGGCAAAGGTTGCCGAATTTTTGGATGTTGATGGTGAATACAAGTTGGGTGATGTCATCACTGTTGACATCTTCAACGATGAGGCATGGGTTGACGTTACTGGAATCTCGAAAGGTAAAGGTTTCCAGGGCGTAGTCAGAAGACACAACTTCAACGGTGTCAACGACGCAACTCACGGTCAGCACAACCGCGGACGCCACCCGGGTTCATTGGGTGCGTCATCTTACCCTTCACGTGTTATGCCAGGTATGCGTATGGCAGGCCGTATGGGTGGTGATCAAGTTAAGGTTCTCAGCCTTCGTATCGTGAAGATTATGCCAGAGAATAACTTGATTTTAGTAAAGGGATCAGTACCAGGTCACAAAGGTTCATACTTAATAATTGAGAAATAATGGAATTGAAAGTTTTAAATCAGGAAGGTAAGGAAACTGGCAAGAGCGTCGAGTTGAATGATTCCATCTATGGTGTTGAACCTAATGATCATGCTATTTATCTTGACGTTAAACAATACCTGGCCAACCAGCGTCAGGGCACACATAAATCGAAGCAGCGTAACGAGGTTTCTGGCAGCACCCGCAAGTTGAAAAAACAAAAAGGTACTGGCGGCGCACGTTGCGGTAGCATCAAAGCACCAGTTTTTGTTGGCGGTGGCCGCGTATTCGGTCCGGAGCCACGCGATTATTCGTTCAAATTGAACAAGAAGGTTAAACAATTGGCACGCAAATCGGCTTTGTCATACAAGGCAAAAGAGAACGCCATCATCGTTGTCGACAACATCGCAATCGATGCACCAAAAACCAAGGCTTGCGTGGCTTTGCTTGACAACCTGAAAATCAATGGCAAAAAATCATTATTGGTGTTAGGCGATTCTAATAAAAACGTATATTTGTCGTCGCGAAATTTGGAAGGTGTGGAAGTCGTAACTGCCGATCTTCTAAATACTTATCAAATAATGAATGCTTCATCGCTTGTGATTACAGAGAACTCATTAGAGATTATTGAAAACTTATTAGGATAATAGGAGGGACAAGTTATGAGCATTATAATTAGACCAATCATAACAGAGAAGATGACTGCTCAGGCAGAGAAACTGAACCGTTATGGTTTTATTGTCGATAAGAAAGCAGACAAACTGCAGATTCGCAAAGAAGTGGAAGACTTGTACGGAGTCAGTGTCGATTCAGTAAACACAATCCGCTATGCTGGCAAGCGCAAATCGCGCTATACCAAGGCAGGTTTTGTTGAAGGTCGCACAAACGCTTATAAAAAAGCGATTGTGACACTGAAGGAAGGACAGTCAATTGATTTTTATAGCAATATTTAGTATTAATTATAGATAATGGCCGCGAAAAAATTAAAACCCGTTACAGCGGGTATGCGAGGCAAGGTGGTTAGCAACTTTGAAACAGTAACCACCACGACACCTGAAAAATCATTGTTGAGTCCATTAAGGAAGTCCGGCGGTAGAAACAACGACGGACGTCTAACAATGAGATATATAGGTGGTGGACACAAACAACGCTATCGTATTGTCGACTTCAAGCGCGACAAGGATGGCATTCCTGGAACAGTTAAATCGATCGAGTACGATCCAAATCGTAGTGCTCGCATCGCTTTAGTTGTTTACGCCGATGGTGAGAAACGGTACATTCTGGCCCCTAACGGTTTGACCGTTGGCCAGGTGGTTATGTCGGGCAAGGGTGTTGCACCTGAGATCGGCAACACACTGTACCTTTCAGAGATTCCACTCGGTACTATCATTCACAACATTGAGTTACGCCCCAACGCAGGAGGTAGCATGGCACGCAGCGCCGGAACGTTTGCGCAGCTTACATCACGCGAAGGAAAGTACGCAATTGTGAAATTGCCTTCGGGAGAAATCCGTATGGTATTGGTGACATGCAAAGCAACTATTGGAGTTGTCGGCAATTCAGATCATGCTTTGGAAGTGTCTGGCAAAGCCGGACGTTCGCGCTGGTTGGGCCGCAGACCACGCAACCGTGGTGTTGTGATGAACCCGGTCGATCACCCGATGGGTGGTGGCGAAGGCCGCGCTTCTGGTGGACACCCGCGTTCAAGAAATGGTATGCCAGCTAAAGGCTACAAGACTCGTCGTCCGAAGAAGCAGTCTAATAAGTTGATTGTTGAACGTAGAAAAAGTAAAGCATAATAGATTATGAGTCGTTCGTTAAAAAAAGGGCCGTACATTCATTACAAGCTGGACGCTAAGGTTACAGCAATGAATGAGTCAGGTAAGAAAGATGTTATCAAAACCTGGTCGAGGGCTTCAATGATTTCTCCAGACTTTGTTGGGCATACCTTTGCTGTTCATAATGGAAACCGTTTTATACCAGTTTATGTAACTGAGAATATGGTAGGCCATAAACTTGGTGAATTTGCCCCAACCCGTCAGTTCAGAGGTCACGGAGGAAAGAAAAAATAATAATGTAAATCGGAACTAACATGGGTGCAAGAAAAAGAAATATGGCCAATCAAATGAAAGAGGAGAGGAAGAGCATCAGCTTCGCTAAGCTGAACGACTGCCCGACATCTCCCCGCAAAATGCGTTTGATTGCAGATATGGTTCGTGGCGTAGAGGTCAACAAAGCGTTGAGCATGCTGCGCTATTGTCCTAAAGAAGCTTCTGTAAGAGTTGAGAAACTGTTATTGTCAGCTATCGCAAACTGGCAGCAGAAAAATGAGGGAGCAAGAATCGAAGAGTCTAATCTTTATGTTAAAGAGATTTCAGTTGACTCCGGACGCCAACTGAAGAGACTTCGTCCAGCTCCGCAGGGTCGTGGTTACCGCATCAGAAAACGTTCGAACCACGTTACCGTTGTTGTAGATAGCCGCAATATGAGTCAAACAAACGAAAAAAGTGAATAAATGGGACAGAAATGTAATCCTATCGGAAATAGGTTAGGTGTCATCAAAGGTTGGGATTCCAACTGGTTCGGTGGCAAGAAGTATTCAGAGAAAATTCTCGAGGACAGCAAGATCCGCGAGTATCTTCAGGCTCGTTTGGCCAAAGCAAGCGTATCGAAAATTATTATCGAGCGCACACTGAAACTTATCACCATTACCGTAAACACTGCCCGTCCGGGTATCATCATTGGTAAAGGTGGTCAGGAGGTTGACAAGCTTAAGGAAGAATTAAAGAAAATAACCAAAAAGGAAGTGCAGATTAACATCTTCGAAGTGAAGAGACCGGAACTTGATGCATTCCTTGTAGGTAGCAATATCGCCCGTCAGTTGGAGGGTCGCGTTTCGTATCGCCGCGCCGTCAAGATGGGCATAGCATCAACAATGCGCATGGGTGCTGAAGGCATCAAGGTTCAAGTATCGGGACGCTTGGGCGGAGCTGAAATGGCACGTTCGGAGATTTTCAAAGAGGGTCGCATTCCATTGCACACTCTGAGAGCCGACATCGACTATGCTCAGGTTGAGGCTTTGACTAAAGTCGGCTTGATCGGCATCAAGGTTTGGATTTGCAAGGGCGAGGTTTATGGCAAACGCGACCTTTCACCAAACGTAGGCGCCGCACAACCGCAAAAGAAGGGACTTAAAAAACGTCAAAAGTAATCTAAATTCAGTTTAAGATGTTACAGCCAAAGAAAACTAAGTACAGAAGAGTACAAAAGGGCCGTTCGACAGGTAATGCTCATCGTGGACACGAACTGGCATTCGGTTCTTTCGGTATCAAGTCTCTAGGAGAATGCTGGGTTACTGCAAGACAGATTGAGGCAGCTCGTCAGGCTGTCACCCGTTACATGAAACGTGAAGGACAAATTTGGATAAGGATATTCCCTGACAAAGTTGTAACTAAGAAGCCTGCCGATGTGCGTATGGGTAAAGGTAAAGGTGACCCAGAGTGCTTCGCAGCTGTAGTTACTCCTGGTCGTATACTTATTGAAGCCGAAGGTGTGCCATTCGAAGTTGCAAAGGAAGCTTTGCGTCTGGGTGCACAGAAATTGCCAATCAAGACCAAATTTATTGTTCGTAACGATTTTGTTGAATCTTCAATTTAATGCAATGAAAGCTTCAGAAGTTAGAGAATTATCGACCTTGGAAATCCAGGAGCAGATAGAGAGCAATACAAAGGCCTTGACAAAGATGCGTTTGAACCACGCAGTGTCGCCACTCGAAAATCCTAACAAGATTGGTGAGACCAAACGCGACATCGCTCGTTTGAAGACAGAGTTGAGAGCCAGAGAAATTAACACAAAAAAATAATATTGGCAGATGGAAACTAGAAATTTGAGAAAGGAACGTATAGGAGTTGTGGTCAGCAACAAGATGGAGAAGACCATAACAGTTGCTATCAAACGGAAGGTAAAGCATCCGCTTTACGGGAAATTTGTCAATAAGACTACCAAATTGCACGCTCAGGACGAAAAGAACGAGTGCAACATTGGTGATACCGTTAGGATTATGGAAACCAGACCTTTGAGCAAGACAAAGAACTGGCGTTTAGTTGAAATCATTGAAAAAGCTAAGTAGTCATGATACAGTCTGAGACTAGATTAAGTGTAGCCGACAACAGTGGTGCCAAAACAGTTTTGTGCATCAATGTTCTGGGCGGGTCGAAAAAACGTTACGCTACTATTGGTGACACAATAGTTGTCGCAGTTAAGACGGCTCTGCCTGGCGGCGATGTGAAAAAAGGCGCAGTCAGCAAGGCTGTGGTTGTACGCACCACAAAGGAAATCCGCCGCAGCGACGGTTCTTACATCCGTTTCGACGACAACGCCTGTGTATTACTCAACAATGCAGGTGAAATCAGAGGAACCCGTATTTTCGGTCCTGTAGCACGCGAGTTGCGCGACAGTTACATGAAGATTGTTTCTCTTGCACCAGAAGTCTTATAATTAAAAGGTAACAAAAATGGCAACGAAATTGCATATCAAAAAAGGAGACACCGTTGTTGTTATCGCTGGTGAGTCTAAAGGACAAAGAGGAAAAGTCCTTAGCGTGCAAGTAGAAAAACAGCGTGCTGTCGTTGAAGGCATCAATATGGTGTCGAAGCACACCAAGCCAAACGCCAAGAATACCCAGGGCGGTATTGTTAAGCAAGAAGCACCCGTTCACATCTCGAACCTTATGCTTGTTGAGCCGGCTAACGGCAATCCGACACGCATCGGCCGCAGAATTGGTGAGAACGGTAAATTAGTTAGATACTCTAAAAAATCTGGAGAGGAGATCAAATAATGGAATACGTACCAGAATTACGCAAGAAGTATAAAGAGGTGATAGTTCCTGCTTTGACAAAGGAATTCAACTACAAGACACCTATGCAGGTTCCAAAACTTGAGAAGATCGTCATCAATCAAGGTGTGGGTAAGGCTATCGCCGACAAGAAGATTATTGACACCGCTGCAGAAGAGTTGACAGCCATAACCGGACAAAAGGCGATGAAGACACTTTCGCGCATGGACATCTCGAACTTCAAACTGAGAAAGAAAATGCCGATTGGTGTTAAAGTCACCCTGAGAAAAGACCGGATGTATGAATTCCTTGAGAGACTCATTGTTGTCGCACTTCCGCGTATCCGCGACTTCAAAGGTGTGAACAGCAAACTCGACGGAAAAGGAAACTATACTCTCGGCATCACCGAGCAGATTATTTTCCCTGAAATCGATATCGACAAAATCACAACATTGCTCGGTATGGACATAACCTTTGTAACATCAGCCAGAACTGACGAGGAAGGTTACGCATTGTTGAGAGAGTTCGGCATTCCATTTAAAAATCTTAAAAAGAATTAATCCATGGCAAAAGAGTCAATGAAAGCCCGCGAGGTCAAAAGGGCTAAATTAGTTCAGAAATATGCTGGGAAACGCGCAAAACTGCTTGCCGAAGGTGATTACATCGCACTTCAGAAGTTGCCGAAGAACGCTTCGCCAGTACGTATGCACAACAGGTGCTCTCTCACCGGACGTCCGAAAGGCTATATCCGCCAGTTCGGCATCAGCCGTATCCAGTTCCGCGAGATGGCACTCAAAGGATTGATTCCGGGTGTTAAAAAAGCAAGTTGGTAACCTTAAAGTTATAAGAAAATGACAGATCCAATAGCAGATTTCCTGACCAGAATCAGGAACGCTCAAATGGCAAAAAGCAAAGTTGTCGAGATACCTTCGTCGAACATGAAGAAGAGCATAACCAAAATCCTTTACGATAATGGTTATATTCTCAATTACAAGTTCGATGACGAGAAGGACAAAGGCATCATCAAGATTGCCTTGAAGTATAACTTGCAGACTAAACAGCCGGTTATCAAAAAATTAGAGAGAATCAGCCGTCCGGGTTTGAGAAAATACACCAATGTTGAGAATATGCCCCGCGTATTGAACGGTCTGGGAATAGCAGTTATCTCAACTTCTCAAGGCGTGATGTCAGACAAAGACGCACGCGCCAAGAATCTGGGTGGCGAAGTATTGTGTTACATTTATTAATTTAAGTTTATAACATGTCACGTATTGGAAAATTACCTGTAGCTATACCCGCTGGCGTTACAGTCACAGTTGACAACGACAATGTGGTAGTAGTAAAAGGGCCCAAAGGAACATTGACACAAAAGGTCAATCCTGACATCAAAGTCATTGTGGAGCCGACAGCCGTGAAACTGGAGCGTCCAGACGACGAGATCGCACACAAATCAATGCACGGTCTGTACCGCGCGCTGATCCACAACATGGTGGTAGGTGTTTCTGAAGGGTTCAAATTGGAGATGGAGTTTGTTGGTGTAGGTTACCGTGCTGAGTCGAACGGTCAGATGCTCGAAATGAGCCTTGGCTATTCACACAGCATCATGTTTGAGTTGCCAGCCGAAATCAAGGTTGACGCAAAAACCGACAAACGCAGCAACCCGATTCTGAAACTTGAAAGTTGCGACAAACAACTTATCGGCCAGGTTGCCGCTAAGATCCGCTCCTTCCGTATGCCAGAGCCGTACAAGGGCAAGGGTATTAAGTTCATTGGCGAAGAAATTCGCAGAAAAGTTGGTAAATCTGCTGGTAAATAATCTAAAAATCAAAAATTATGTCATCGTTTAAATTAGAAAGACGCAATAAGATTAAAGCGAGCATTCGGAAGAATGTGAGTGGCACAGCAGAAAAACCCCGCATGAGTGTTTACCGTAGCAACACACAGATTTACGTTCAGATTATTGACGACGTAGCAGGCAAGACACTTGCTTCGGCATCATCGAAAGTAAAGAGCATTGCTGACGTGAAGGGAACAAAAACTCAGAAAGCGGAGAAAGTAGGCGAGGAGATTGCCAAAATCGCTTTAGATAAAGGAATCAGCCAAGTCGTATTTGACAGAAATGGCTTTTTGTATCATGGTAGAGTGAAGGCCTTGGCTGACGCTGCCCGTAAAGGTGGACTTAAATTTTAGAAGTTATGTCAAACGTTAGAAGAATAAAAACAACAGATCTTGAATTGAAAGATCGTTTGGTTGCCATCAACCGTGTTACCAAGGTAACCAAGGGCGGCCGTACATTCACTTTCTCTGCAATTGTTGTCGTAGGCAACGAGGATGGTGTTGTTGGTTACGGACTTGGCAAAGCCAATGAGGTGACAACAGCCATCAGCAAGGGTGTTGAGGATGCCAAAAAGAACCTGATCAAGGTTCCGGTCATCAATGGTACCATTCCACACGACCAACTGGCTGTTTATGGCGGAGCCAAAGTTTACATCTCACCGGCATCGCACGGTACAGGTGTTAAGGCTGGTGGTGCCATGCGTGCAGTGTTGGAGAGCGTGGGCGTTAAAGACTGCCTTGCAAAATCAAAAGGCTCATCGAACCCGCACAATGTTGTGAAAGCAACCATTGAGGCATTGGCACAAATGCGCGATGCCAAAGAAGTGGCTTTTGAACGTGGAATATCAATGGAAAAAGTATTTAAAGGTTAATCGTCATGGCAAAGTATCGTATTAAACAAATAAAAAGCAAAATTGGCAGCAACAAGCGTCAGTGTGCCACACTTGAAGCCTTGGGATTGCATAAAATGAATCAGGTTGTCGAGCATGACGCAAAACCAGAAATACTTGGTATGATAAATGCAGTTAAACATTTGGTTTCTTTTGAAGAAATAAAGTAACACGACATTATTATGGATTTAAGTAATTTGAAGCCGGCAGCCGGCTCAGTAAAATCTTCGAAAAGAATAGGCCGCGGAGCAGGTTCGGGCAAAGGCGGGACATCAACCCGTGGTCACAAGGGCGCGAAATCGCGTTCGGGTTATTCGAAGAAGGTAGGTTTCGAAGGTGGTCAGATGCCATTGCAGAGACGTATGCCTAAATTTGGTTTTAAGAACATCAACCGTAAAGAGTTCAAAGCCGTCAACGTTGGCGATTTGCAGAAACTGGCAGAAGCCAAAGGTTTGACCAAAATAGATGTAGACATTTTACTCGCCAATGGTTTGGTTTCGGCCAACGACAAGGTGAAGGTTTTGGGCAACGGCAAGTTGAGCCTTCCGATTGAGGTTGAGGCACACGCTTTCTCAAAGTCGGCAATCGAAGCAATCGAGAGCCAGAAGGGTAAAGTTGTAACATTGTAATACTTACATTGATGAAGAGATTTATTGAAACCTTAAAGAATATCTGGAAAATTGATGACCTGAAGACAAGAATCACCAACACCTTGCTGTTGATTCTTGTTTATCGGTTGGGTACAATGGTTGTGCTTCCGGGTATTGACCCCACACAACTTGCAGCACTGAAAAACCAGACAGCAAGTGGCATCTTGGGATTGTTGGATATGTTCTCAGGTGGTGCATTCTCTAATGCGTCAATTTTCGCATTGGGCATCATGCCGTACATCTCGGCATCCATCGTTATCCAGTTGCTTGGAATGGCAGTGCCTTATTTCCAGAGACTCCAGCGTGAAGGGGAAAGCGGACGTCGCAAGATTAACCAGATAACCAGAATCCTGACAGTGGCAATTCTGTTCCTTCAGGGCCCGGGCTATTTGGCAAACCTGCACTCACAACTTCCCGAATCGGCATTCATACTAAAGGGTGCTTATTTCACGGTTTCGTCAATGTTCATCCTTACAGCAGGAACCATGTTTGTAATGTGGTTGGGCGAGAGGATTACCGACAGAGGCTTAGGAAACGGAATCTCTTTGATCATCATGATAGGTATTATAGCCCGTCTCCCGTCGGCTCTTTGGGTTGAGTTCATTTCACGTTTGAATGAACAAGGCGGCGGATTAGTGATGTTCTTGATTGAGATGATTGCGTTGGGTGTTGTTATCCTATTTACAATTCTTCTTGTGCAGGGAACTCGCAGAATTCCTGTTCAATACGCAAAAAGAATAGTAGGCAACAAGCAATATGGCGGCGTTCGCCAGTACATTCCCTTGAAGGTGAATGCAGCAGGTGTTATGCCTATCATATTCGCCCAGGCAATTATGTTCCTGCCAATCGTACTGATTGGGTTCTCTAGCGCCGAATCGGCTACCGGAATTGCCGCCGCGCTGTCTAACCCGACAGGTTTCTGGTACAATCTGACGGTTGGTCTCCTAATCATTCTTTTCACATATTTCTACACAGCCATCATCATCAATCCGACACAGATGGCCGATGATATGAAAAAGAACGGAGGCTTTATACCGGGAGTGAAACCAGGAAAGAAGACTGTGGAGTACCTCGACACTGTCATGTCGAGGATTACCTTGCCAGGATCAATATTTCTCGCACTTGTGGCTATCATGCCGGCATTTGCCATGATGGCGGGAGTACAGAGCAGTTTCGCCTATTTCTATGGCGGTACATCTCTGTTGATTATGGTTGGTGTTGTTCTTGACACACTTCAGCAGATTGAGAGTCATTTGTTGATGCGTCACTACGACGGATTGATGAAGAGCGGAAAAATTAAAGGCCGTTACGGCATGTAATTTTCACCATCTGGCTGAACTACTTAGAATGTTAATTTTTTGGACAAAAAGGGAAACGCGCGCAATTAATTCCAATTGACTCCAAACGAGACGTCTGAAAGGAATTGTCGGTCAATTAGCAGAGACGAAAAGTTAAGAACAAACGAAATTAAAGAGTACTTATGGCCAAACAGGCTTCTATCGAACAGGATGGTACAATCATCGAGGCATTGTCGAACGCAATGTTCCGAGTTGAGTTGGAGAACGGGCTGGTAATCACCGCCCACATCTCAGGCAAGATGAGGATGCATTACATTAAGATACTGCCGGGTGATAAAGTTAAAGTGGAAATGTCGCCTTACGATTTGACTAAGGGGCGCATCGCATTTAGGTACAAATAAAAGACTAAAAAGATGAAAGTAAGAGCATCAATCAAAAAGCGTAGCGCTGATTGCAAAATCGTGCGCAGAAAAGGACGTTTGTATGTGATTAACAAAAAAAATCCTAAATTCAAACAACGTCAAGGATAAATTAATAAATTTGCAACTCAAAAATTTTAAATGTAATTATGGCACGTCTTGCAGGTGTAGATTTACCAAAAAACAAAAGAGGAGAAATAGGCCTAACATACATTTTCGGTATCGGACGCAGCAGCGCAAGAACTATTCTTGACAGAGCTGGCATCAGTTATGACACCAAAGTGGATGAATGGACAGATGCTGAGGTAGCATCGTTGCGCAAGATACTTGGCGAGTACAAACTCGAGGGTGAATTGCGTTCTGAAACACAATTGAACATTAAGCGACTGATGGACGTTGGTTGCTATAGAGGTGTACGCCACCGTCTGGGCTTGCCCGTTCGCGGTCAGAACACTCGTAACAACGCTCGCACCCGTAAGGGAAGAAAGAAAACTGTCGCTAACAAAAAGAAAGCCACAAAATAATAGGTAATTAATTATGGCACAGAAGTCAAAAACTACTAAAAAGAGAATCGTAAAGGTTGAAACTTCGGGCGAAGTTCACATTCATTCTTCGTTTAACAATATCATTATTTCGATAACAAATAGCGAAGGACAAGTAATTTCGTGGTCATCAGCCGGCAAAAACGGATTCCGTGGTTCGAAAAAGAACACTCCGTATGCAGCACAAGTTGCCGCCGAAGATTGTGGAAAAGTGGCATTCGACGCAGGAATGCGCAAAGCCAAAGTATATGTCAAAGGTCCGGGTACCGGCCGTGAGTCAGCCATCCGGTCTATAAACAACTTGGGAATTGAAGTTACTGAAATTGTTGACGTAACTCCGCTTCCGCACAATGGCTGCCGTCCGCCAAAAAGACGTCGTGTTTAATAGTTTAATTGAATAAACAGAAGAAAATGGCTAGATACATTGGACCAAAATCAAAAATCGCCAGAAAATTCGGCGAGCCTATTTATGGGTCAGACAAGTACTTGGACCGCAAGAATTTTCCTCCAGGCCAGCACGGTTTGAACAAAAAGAGAAAAAAATCTTCTGAGTATGGTACTCAGTTGCAGGAGAAACAAAAAGCAAAATACACTTACGGTGTGTTGGAACGTCAGTTCGCTAATTTGTTTGTAAAAGCACAACGCAGCAAGGGTATCACAGGCGAGGTTTTGTTGCAGTTATTGGAGTCTAGATTAGACAATGTAGTTTATCGTTTGGGCATTGCTCCCACAAGAGCCGCAGCACGTCAGCTTGTGCTCCACAAGCACATTGTTGTTGACGGTGAGGTGGTTAACATTCCTTCTTATCAGGTTAAGGCTGGTGAGGTTGTAGGTGTTCGTGAGAAATCGAAATCGCTCGAGGTTATTTCGAATTCTCTGGCAGGCACCAACCACAGCAAATACTCATGGTTGGAGTGGGATAATGCCAATGTTGCTGGAAAATTCCTGAATGTTCCTGAAAGAGCAGACATTCCAGAGCACATCGAGGAACAATTGATTGTTGAACTTTACTCTAAGTAATAATTTAATTATGGCAATTTTAGCTTTTCAAAAGCCCGATAAAGTTATAATGCTGGAACAGGACGACCGTTTTGGCAAGTTCGAGTTCCGTCCGTTGGAGCCTGGTTATGGTCAGACAATCGGTAACGCATTGCGCCGTATTCTGTTGTCATCACTTGAAGGTTTTGCTATCACTACAGTCAAAATCGCAGGTGTTGACCACGAATTCTCGACCATTCCTGGTGTTATGGAAGATGTGACTGAGATTGTTTTGAACCTCAAGCAAGTCAGATTCAAACAACAGATAGAGGATATCGATCATGAGAAAGTATCAGTTTCTGTAACGAATCAAGAGACTTTCACTGCAGGTGACATTTCTCGTTTCCTCAGCGGATTTGAAGTTCTCAATCCGGAATTGGTGATTTGCCGTCTTGATCCGGCAGTCAAACTCCAGATGGAGATCACTATTAACAAGGGCCGTGGTTATGTTCCGTCAGACGAGAATATGCCTGTTGATGCGGAATTTGGCCTTATTGCCATAGATTCAATTCATACTCCAATCAGAAATGTGAAGTATGCTGTTGAGAATTACCGAGTTGAACAAAAAACCGACTATGAAAAGTTGGTGTTAGAAATTAAAACAGATGGTTCCATCCTTCCGAAAGACGCTTTGAATGAAGCCGCAAAAATCCTTATCTATCACTTCATGTTGTTCTCAGACGAGAAGATTACTCTCGATGCCGGTGAGAAGTATCAGACAGAAGAGTTTGATGAGGAAGTTCTGCACATGCGTCAATTGTTGAAGACCAAACTTATCGACATGGATTTGTCAGTCAGAGCACTTAACTGCCTGAAGGCTGCCGATGTTGAGACTTTGGGCGACCTTTGCACTTATAACAAAAACGATTTGTTGAAGTTTAGAAATTTCGGTAAGAAATCGTTGATTGAGCTTGAAGATTTGCTTGATTCGATGAATCTGACTTTCGGAATGGACATCAGTAAGTATAAACTTGAGAAAGATTAATAACGATGAGACACAATAAAGGTTTTAATCATTTAGGCAGACAAGAAGGCCACAGAGATGCCATGTTGTCTAATATGGCAAATTCGTTGATTTTGCACAAACGTATTTCAACAACAGTTGCCAAGGCAAAAGCCTTGAAAATGTATGTTGAGCCTCTTATCACAAAGTCAAAAGTTGATTCAACACATTCACGTCGTGTTGTATTCAGTTATCTTCAGAACAAAGAGGGTGTTACAGAACTTTTCCGTGAGGTTGCAGCAAAAGTTGCCAACCGTCCGGGTGGTTACACTAGAATCTTGAAGACTGGTACACGTGTTGGCGATAGCGCAGAAATGTGTATTATCGAATTGGTTGACTTCAACACTAATTATTCGCAAGGTTCTAACGAAGCAGCGAAGAAGACTTCTACACGCCGTCGGCGTTCTTCAGCAAAGAAGGCAGACAACGCAGTTGTTGCTGATGCAGTTGAAGTTAAGGAAGAGACTCCTGCAGTTGACGAGAATAAAGAAGCAAAAGCAGAATAATTATCGCAGTTCTATAACAAAAAAGGCCGCATTTGCGGCCTTTTTTGTTTGTATGGGTGTTAGTTCACAATTATTCAGAAGCGTCTTGGTCGTCCGTTATGAAAGGAGGGATGACATCGACGTTTGTTTCGGAAATTATTGGCAGCCCCTTGTATCGCAGAAACAATTGGCAGATGGTGACAACATCGTTGATGCAATACTCGCTAATGCTGTCGATGTTCTGATCAACCCAATAGGCATGGCCAACCATGCTGCCGTCCATGTTTTCTTTGGGTGACGGCAGATTGAAAATGTTAGCCAGAAGGTCGAGCGATGTGTAATGCTTGTAATCGCCGAAACGCCAAAGTTCAAGAGTGTCGAGATTGTTCACTTCCCAAGGCTTTTTGCCAGCACAATCGAGTATTTTGGGAATCGGCAGCCCGTTTACAAGCAACCGGCGGCAGATATAGGGGAAATCAAACTCTTTGCCGTTATGGGCGCAAAGCATGTGTTTGTCCTTGTTGAAATGTTTGCTCAACAGTGCAGAAAAAGCAGTGAGAATCATTTTCTCATTGTTGCCGCAGAACGATTTCACACGAAAATGCCGTTCGCCGTCTTCAGTAACGATGAACCCGGCCGATATGCAGACTATTTTCCCGAACTCGGCCCAAATACCGGCTCTCTCGTATAGTTCTTCGGGCGTTTTGCTTTCCTTTTCAGATGTCCAACTCATTTTCTTTGCCCATAACTCTTTTGTGTGGTTATTGAGCATATCGTACGATGGTTGTTGAGCAACGGTCTCGATGTCGATGAAAAGGATATTCTCTTCTTTGATTTTATCTAACATGATCTGTAATCAAAATGAATTGCAATATACATGTTTTTTGCGACATGTGAGTTTAAATTGCTGTTGCCTATTTATTGTGTTTTTGCGTATCTTTGTGCGTTCATTTTGGGGTTGATTGGATTTGACAGCAAGATGAAGTGGTGGGTAAGCACGTCGGGAGCAGTGAAACCGGCCCGTAAATCCCGGACACAAAACTATAACTGGCGAAAATTCTTACGCTCTTGCCGCCTAATCGAAGCATAGTAGATTGGCCTAATCCCGACTCAAGGAGTTGGGACAAGACGCATCACGGAAGCCCTTGTCTTGAGGCTCGCCGATTCTGATGTGCAGCAATTCGGGACTGGCTCGCATTAGCCTCGTAATGTGGGTGAGATTTTGAGGATAAGGTGTTGGTAGGTGGCTTTGATCCGGCCAACGCACGAAAATCAAGTCGGAGCTAAGCGTGTAGAAAGCTCATGGTTTCCTTGTTTGGACCCGGGTTCAAATCCCGGCAGCTCCACAAATACAACTGATATTCAGTTGATTGTATAACTAATACCCAAATTTATACCTTAAGGTATGAATTTGGGTATTTTGTTTTATTGGTCTCATTTCATCATTGTTTGCACTATAATTTTTTGTTTGATTATGCGTGAACAACGAACTCACATTGTTTGAAAACTATTTTTATATTTGTGTTTCATCACACTAATACTAACAATAGAAATAATGAAAATGAATCGTTTACAAACAATTATGGCCGCCGCAACGCTTATGCTTTGCGTTGGTTGTTCGAATGAAAGTCCGAAGACAGTGACGCCACAGCCGATTCAGCCGGGCGAGCAAGCACCTTTGGCTGATGTCGGTCAGAAAAACTTTGGTGGGTTTCAAAATCGCGATACCACGGGCATGGCGGCTCGCCGCAAGGCTATGATGGAGGCCATGAACAAAATCCGCACCGTGCCGTTCGACTCACTCGCTATGAGCGACCCGTTCATCTATCCCGACCCCGAAACCAAAACCTATTATCTGACAAGTTCGGGCGGACGAATGTACAAGAGCAAAGACCTGAAAACATGGGAAGGCCCTTATAACATCATCGACATCAAAGGATTATGGCTTGAAAAGGCTGGTTTTGCCGCTGCTGCCGAGATCCACAAAATTGGCGACTATTACTACTATGCTGGCACTTGGAGCGACCACTCCGACTTGATTCAGCAAATACCTCGCCGTTACAATGTGCCTCATAATCAGACGTATCTGCTCAGGTCGAAAAATGTTGAAGGTCCATACACGTCGTTTGCCGTTACTCCTGGCTACGACTACGAGCCGCGTGAGTGGGACTGCATCGACGGCACTCTCTATCAGGAAAACGGCAAAACTTATATGATTTTTGTTCACGAGTGGACGCAAATCATCGATGGTACAATGGATTACATTGAACTATCCGATGATCTTACACATACCGTTTCGGAATGGCCTGTAACAATGTTCCGCGCATCGGAAGCCCCGTATTGCGGCGAGATGAATGGTCTTGGTGAAGCCACTTTCGGACTCAAAATGCCCGGTTGGGTAACCGACGGCCCGCAAATGTTCCGCACACAGACTGGCAAACTCGGAATGTTGTGGTCGACTTGGGGTAAAGAGCGTTACCTGCAAGGCATCTGCTATTCTGAGTCTGGTACAATTGCTGGACCTTGGATACAGGAGCCAGAGCCGTTCCTGGCCAACAACTCAGGTCACGGAATGCTCTTCAAAACTTTTGAAGGTAAGTTGATTTACATTGTTCACCACGTTGAGAACGACGGCCCCCGCAAACCGCAGATGTGGGAAGCCGACGACAGCGGCGACAAACTCGTTTTGGGTAAGAGATATATTCCGGAATAACCTGATATATTGCTGACAGTCAATCAAAAAGCGGGATGCGGCTAGTCGCATCCCGCTTTTGTTTTGAACCACAGGTGTGAGTTGGAAATTGTTTCACACGATAAAACAATAAAGCCTTGCAAGTTATTCACCTACAAGGCTTTAATCTTTTGATTTGTGGAGAATATCGGAATCGAACCGATGACCTCTTGCATGCCATGCAAGCGCTCTAGCCAGCTGAGCTAATCCCCCAAGGCGGTGCAAAAGTATAAAATCATTCCAAACGTGCAAATTCAAATCCCAATTCGCTGAAATATTGCAGAACGCGCGGTAGGGCGAAATGAAGATTCATGCGGGCCTTCATTGAGTCGTGGAAGGTGATGATTGAGCCACCGGTGGCGTAGCGCAGCACGCACTCGTAGCACTCGTGCGGCTTCACGCGGTTGTTGTAGTCTTCGGGCATCACATCCCACAAAATCATGCGGTAGCCCTGCTGGCGAAGCGGTTCAATCTGCTTTTTGGTGAACCGTCCGTATGGCGGGCGCATCAGGTGAGAATCAACGTATTGCGATGCCAAATCAACATCGTCGATATACTCTTTGGCACTCACCTTCCACCCGTTCAGGTGGCTGTAGGTGTGGTTGCCCACGGCGTGGCCTTCGGCAAGAATGCGCTGATAGATTTCGGGATAATGGTCGACATTACGGCCAAGGCAGAAGAACGTGGCTTTGGCGTTGTATTCGGCCAGATTGTCGAGCACCCATTCGGTGATGTCGGGTGTGGGCCCGTCATCGAACGTCAGATAGAGCGTTTTTGGCGCGCCTTCAACCTTCCATTGGAATCGCGGGAAGAATCGGCGGACAAACTCTGGCGGATGGTTTATTACTCGAATCACGGTTTTTCTGATTATGATGTTGACTACAAGTTCTGTCTATTGCAAATCGCCAATCTTGCGCAGGAAACTCACAAGTTTTTCGACGGCCAGTCCGCGGTGGCTGATTTTGTTCTTCTCTTCCATCGACATTTCGGCGAAGGTCTGGTTGTAGCCGTCGGGCATGAAAATGGGGTCGTAGCCGAACCCTTCCTTGCCCGAAAAGCTGCGTGTGATGGTGCCCTTCACCACACCTTCGAAGATAAACTCGCTTTCGCCCATCTTCAGGCAGATGACGGTGCGGAACTGTGCGCGGCGGTTGTTCTCATTGGCAAGGTCGTCGAGCAGTTTGTGCATGTTTTTCACCGAGTCGCACTCGGGGCCTGCGTAGCGGGCGGTGAACACCCCGGGCTGGCCGTTGAGCGCTTCAACTTCGAGCCCAGTGTCGTCGGCAAACACGTTTTGCCCCGTGCGGTCGTACACGTAGCGGGCCTTGATGCGCGCGTTGCTCTCGAGCGTGTTGCCCGTCTCGGGAATGTCTTCTTCGATGCCGGTCTGGCTCAAATCTCTCACATCAAACAAGTCGCCAATCATCCGCGATACTTCGTCGGACTTGTGTTTGTTGTGTGTCGCAAAAATAAGTTTACGCATGGCTTGTGTGTTTATTTGCCTTTTCAGTGCTGGCGTCTTTGGAATATCTGCTTGAACCGCGCTTCGAAATTCTCTGACGGCGACAGGGCCGGCGACATGCAGAGCGTGCCGTCGGTGTCAATCAGAAAATACGACGGGTAGACCTTCACCTTGTAGCGGTCGACCACCGATTTGTCGCCCTTCACGTCGAGCAGCGTCCAGTTGTAGCCGTTGCGTTTGAAGAGTTTCTTCACGCTGTCGAAATCTTCGTCAATCGATATCGACACCACATCCATCACGGCTTTGGTCTTCTCGTTGAGCAGCTTGAGCTGTTCAAGGTCCTGCACGCAGGTGTAGTTGTCAATCGACACAAAATTGAGATAGACGTATTTTCCCCTGTACTCGTCGACGCTGCGGTAAACGCCGGCGGTGTCGGCAAGGCAGAATTCGGGTGCCATGGTGCCGGCTCTGACGGCCCTGTTCTTTATCTCGATGTTCTGCGCTATCTGCTTGTGCTGCTGTATTTTCGACGTCGATTTTATTGAGTCGAGCGCTATGAGCAGGCTGCTTGTTGTGAAATAGAAGTCATACAGCGCATCGTGAATGCCCTTGAGCAGCACCAGTTCCTGCAGTGTGTCGTTGGTTATGGCCAGGCTGTTGGCCAGCGTCTGCTTGGCCTTCATGGGGCTCTTGGCCAGAGCGATATCGGAATAGATGCGCTCGCCTTCGCGGGTGTTCATGTAAAATTTCAGGAAGTTGGTGAACATCTGGTTGAACAAATCCATGTAGGCCGGATTGTCGTAGGCCACTTCGTGCCCGTCGAAGTACTCGCGCGACATGTAGCGCCAGTCGCGCATGTAACTCACAAATTTCAGCCAGGCATACTTATACTCGCGATAGGTGCGGAAAAACTCGTTCGGAATGGTGTCGAACGACTGCTCAATCTCGTTGATGATACTGTCGACGGCTACCTGCACCGGCTTGCCGTAAACTTTCTGGTAGTTGCGTTCCGACGACAGCATGTAGTAGTTCCTTTCCAGGTACTCTTCATAGGTGTAGTCGAACATGTCGATATACATGTTTATATTGTAGCGGTCGGGATTTTTGATTCCCACCAGAAACTCTTCGGGTTCGAAATACGGGTTCAGAATGTCGCCTTTGGTTTTGGGCTGGAAGTCGGGCAGCACAATGTTGTATGTCATTGCGGTGTCGGCATACATGATTCCGCTCAACCGGCCCAGGTCGAGTGTCAGGCGGCAGGTTGCTTTTATGTCGATATCGATTCGGAAATTGCCAAGGCTGTCAACCACACCGCTGCCCACCTGTTTTTTTGTGCCCGAGATGTAGTCAGAGCACGAGTAGACGTTGATGGTCTGCCCGCGGTAGGTTGGGTTGGTCCCGAAAAGGACTGTCGTTTGGGCACCGGCAAGGGCGGGAATGCAGAAAAAGACGATTGCGAAAAAAAGTTTAAACCGCATCATTTCTGTTTTTTACGTTTGTCAAGCACTTCGGCAATATTCATTCCCCGGGGCACGAACTGGCTCACATCGCCGCCATAGTTCAGAATGTCGCGCACAATGGTTGAGTTGACCGGTGTGAGCTCGGGTGTGGTGAGCAGAAAGACGGTCTCAACGCCAGGCTGCATCAGCTGGTTCATCTGCGAAATGGCGCACTCATACTCGAAATCGGACACTGTGCGTATTCCGCGAAGCATGAACGCCGCGCCAATCTTCCGGCAGAAATCGATGGTCAGGCCGTCATAGGCCGCAACTTCAATTTTCGGTTCATTGCGGTAAACGCTCTCAATCAGCTCAATACGTTCATCGATTGTGAAGAATGCGTTTTTGGTGGTATTCTTGCCGCTGGCCACCACCACCTTGTCGAACAGGGGCAGGGCGCGTGTCACCACCGAATGGTGCCCAAGTGTGAATGGGTCGAACGAGCCCGGAAAAACCGCGATTTTCTCTGCCATAACATTAAGCAATTGCACCGCAAAAATAGTATTTTGAGTTGCAAGTTAAAAGCATAAAGTTTAAACGGCTTTCTGTTGAGAAGTCGATTTTTTGTGTGACTTGCAGGTTTGACAACACTCTCAGCCGAAAACAGCCGCCTGTTGTCCAAAAAAAATTACCTACCAAATCACTTGCGAATAAAAATGCGTTTAACTTTGCCCATTATGATTCGATTAGTGGCACTTTTAATAGCGATTACGCTGCAGATTGTGGCTGCGGTTCTGGCCATCAGGCTTGTGCGCGTCACCAAATACCGCGCGTCGTGGATTCTCATCTCGATAGGTTTCATTCTGATGGCCGTCAAGATGATAATCAAGCTTATACAGTTTATCAACGACGATTTCTCGTTCTACCTGAAGCCGGCCGACGACTGGCTGGGTGTGGTGATTTCGTTCCTGTTCACGGCCGGTGTTTTCCTGATTGGCGAGATGTTCTATTCACTGAGCCGCGCCGAGCGTGAGCACCGCCGCTCTGAACGCCGCCTGATGCGCGCTATTATTGAAACCGAAGAGCGTGAGCGCCGCCGCTTTGCCAAAGACCTTCACGACGGTCTCGGTCCGCTGCTCTCAACAGCCCGGATGTCGATGTCGGCACTGCTGCAGCATGAGCGCGACGACCACTCGAAGCAGGTGCTCGAAAATGCCAATAATGTTATCATCGAAGCCGTCGAGAGCATCAAAGAGATTTCGAACAACCTTAGCCCGCATGTGCTCACCAACTTCGGACTGGCAAGCGCCATCAGAAATTTTGTGGTCAAAGTGGGGCAGTCGAAGGCCGTCAAAATCAATTTCAGCACCGTGCTCACCGACAGCGACCGCTTCAACTCGAACATTGAAACAGTGATGTACCGCGCCACCTGCGAGCTCATCAACAACACACTGAAGCATGCCGAAGCGTCGGCCATCGACATCAGTCTCGAGAAAATCCAGCGCACCCTTGTCATCAAATACGACGACAACGGCCGCGGCTTCGACAGCGAAAAGGCTGCAAGCGAGCCGAACAGCGGCATGGGGCTGTCCAACATCGTGTCAAGGATGAACTCTATCAACGGTGTGTTTGTCTACAACAGCGCCCCCGGTGACGGATTTCACGCTATAATGAAAGTAAAAATCTGAAAATGAACGCCATACGAATCGCACTTGTCGATGATCACTCGCTTTTCCGCAATGGGCTGAAACTTCTGCTCAGCAACTCCGAGCGCTACCATGTGGTGATGGAAGCACCTGACGGCAAGGCGTTTGTCGATCAGCTGACTACAGAAAACGCGCCCGACGTGGTGCTGATGGACATCAGCATGCCTGTGATGAACGGCATTGACGCCGCCCGAGCCGCCATAAGCAAGGTGCCAGAGCTGAAAATCATTGCCCTGTCGATGTTTGGCGAAGAAGATTACTACTACGAGATGATAAACGCCGGTGCGAAAGGTTTCCTA
>JAEEPS010000060.1 GCA_016284875.1 Salinivirgaceae bacterium
CCAAACGTTTCCAGTTCGTTACGATAGATGGCCGATAGTTTATCGCGCATCGGGCCGCCGTTCTCACGCACGGGGTCGGGCACCCAGGGAATATCGGGCAGGCAAAGCAGATGCAGCGTGGCGGGGTGCGAACGGATGGCTTCAGGAATCCAGTCGGGGCAGCGGCCGTAAACCACATCGAACCATACTTTGGTGATAATCAGGTCGGTATCGAATAAAACGGCAGAGTGCCCAGCGGTAGTGGCGCGCTCAAATTCGGCAATCTGCAGGCGGGCAATCTCAACCACATCGTCGAAAGAGTAGGGGCGGCCCAACTGCTCAACGTAGCCGCGCGCCAATTCGGGAACCCACGGAATATCAAGCGTTTGGGCTAAAAATCGGCACAGGTCGGTTTTGCCTGTCGATTCGGCGCCAGTGGCCACAATTATCTTTGTATCAGTTCTTTCCGCCATTTGAAAAAGCCCACAACGGCCATTGTTGTATATATTACATATAGGAATGCGGTGAGTGGCATCGAGCGCGTGAAATAGAGCGCCACCGAAACGGCGTCGGCCACGATGAACACGAGCCACTGCTCAATCATTTTGCGGGTGAGCATCCAGGTGGCGGTGATGGCCAGGGCGGTTGTGAACGAGTCGCCGACAGGCACGGGCGAGTCGGTGAATAGGGTTAGAATCGCGTAAAGCGCACCCCAAATGGCGGCCGTGATGATGCCCAAAACGAGCCATTGCCTTGCCGTGGTGCGGCTGACGGCCAGTTCGCGGCCTTCGCGGTTCTTGTGTGCAAGCCACGCCACAAAGCCGTAGATGCTGATTATCAGGTAGTAAGTCTGCAGTCCCATGTCGGCGTAGAACTTGTTGGCAAAGTACACGGCAATGTAGATGGCCGACGAGAGCGCGCCCAGCGGCCACAGCCAGATGCTCTGACGGATGGACAGAACAAGATAGACGATGGTGGACACCACGCCGAACAGTTCGAGCCAATTGCTTGTAAGCCAGTTAATCACGTTGCGCTATTTGCTTGGCTGAAGTTTCGATTTGTACAGTTTTTCGTCCTTCATCACCCGCACGGCTTCCTTAAAAATCGGGTCGATGCGGTTGATAATCTGATAGTACTCGCCCGAATCGTACAGGTCGCGGGCAATGGCGGCCTTCAGGTTCACGCGCATGTGCTCTTTGCCGCGCTCGAAGCCCTTCTCGTCGAACGGCAGTTTTTCCTTTTCGGCAAAGTCGGTGAGTTGCTTCAGAAAATCGTCGGTGACGGTGAAATTCTCATCGAACTTTTTGAAATCGGCGTCGGTTTTGGTCGATTTGTATTTCTTCTCGAGTTCGGCGCGATTGTTATCGATGTAGTTGAGAACGAATTTGTTAAATATTCCCTGACGCACCATTCTCACGTAGTAGCGCGATGAGTAGGTGGTGTCAATTGGCACAAACACATCGGGCATGATGCCACCGCCGCCGTACACCACGCGGTTGTTCACCTTGGTGAAGTATTTATCGCCCATGGGCAGATGGATTGAGTCGGCGCTGTAGAGTTCGCCATCGTTGTAGCGTTTGTCGAATTCCTTGTTGTACTCATCAACGCCGCCTTCATACGAACGTTGTATGCAGCGGCCTGTCGGGGTGTAGTAGCGGGCCACGGTGAGTCGCATCATTGAGCCGTCGTTGAGCGGGAACTGATTCTGCACCAGGCCTTTGCCGAAGGTGCGGCGGCCCACAAGCACGGCGCGGTCCCAATCCTGAAGGGCGCCCGACACAATCTCACTTGCCGAAGCCGAATTCTCGTTTACCATCACAACCACGCGGCCATAGTCCTTCTCATTGTGGCCCGATTCGGTGTAGTAGTTCTGGCGCGGCATTTTCGAGCCTTGCGTGAACACCACCATCTTGCCGCTCTGCAGGAACTGGCTTGCAAGGTCGAAACCTGTGTTCAGATAGCCGCCGCCGTTGTCGGTCAGGTCCACAATCAGGTGTTTCAGGCCTTGCTTGCGCAACTTGCTGATGGCCGAGTTGTACTCGCTGGTTGTGGTGGCCGCAAACTTGTTGATTTTTATGTAGCCGATGCCTGCTTTGGCATCAACCATATAGGCCGCATCGACGCTGTAGATTGGAATTTTGTCGCGTGTTATCTTAAAGTCAATCAAGTCTTTGCTTCCGCGACGCAGCACTCTGACACCGACCACAGTGCCCTTCTTGCCACGCAGTTTCTTCTGCACCATCTGGTTGGTCAGTCCCACGCCAGCAATGTTGGCCGTGTCCACATAAATAATGCGGTCGCCAGCCATCAGGCCCACGCGTTCCGACGGTCCGCCAGGAATCACTGCCACAATCATCAGAGTGTCGTTCATAATGTTGAATTGTATGCCGATGCCTTCGAAATTGCCTTCGAGCGGCTCGTTCATCGCCTTCACATCGTCCTGCGTGATGTAAACCGAGTGCGGGTCGAGTTCCTTGAGCATGGCAACAATGCCTGTTTCAACCAGTTTCTGCTGGTTCACGGTGTCAACGTAGAGATTGCTAATCAGGTCGAGCACGCGAGTCATCTTAAATGCCTGCTCGCGGCTGGTGTTGTTGCTGCCGCGCTGTGCTTGTGCGCTGAACGTCATCAAGGCAGCAGCGGCTATTATCAGAAGTTTTCTCATATCATTTCTTTTAAAACCGATGCCAAAGGTATTAACATCGAACGGAAACGCAAATGAAAAGCCGACATAAAACGCAGCCGCAAAGCGATAGGAATTATTTTACGGATTTTGTAAAATTTCTCAATTTGTGACACACTGCGTCACGAATCGAGTTGGTCGCATTACCATTTTTGAAACAATTCAATAATGCGCCTGAAAGTTTATTATAAGCGGTTCATTGATTCCACAATAGTTTTTTCCTTATCTTTGTTCCACTGCTTTGGGAGTTTGCCCGAGCATAACATATTATTAATCAGCATTGACTGTTATTCGCGTTCGAAAAGAAAAAGCCTGAGAAACTGTTTCTTTTAACCGAAATAGGCTGATTGTTCACGGGTGGCACTGTGCATACTCGACATCTCTCATATAGGATTCGCGCCTTTTGGCGCGGCCATACTATGAGAGGTGGCGGGGTTTCTTCTCAGGCTTCCCCGTGAACGCGAGTAGGAAGGTTCGCGCCTTTCTTTTTGCCTGATTTCAAAGTGTTTAATGGTGCAATGCACAAATTAAACACTATGGCGCAAAAAGACCTTACGCAGGCTAAGGCTGCAAAAAAGGATGAATTTTACACTCAGTATCAAGACATCCAAAATGAAGTTAACGCTTACCTTGAGTATGACCCCGATGTTTTTCGTGGCAAAACGATTCTATTGCCGTGTGATGACCCCGAATGGAGCAACTTTACAAAGTTTTTTGCCCAAAACTTCCAAAATTTCGGGTTGAAAAAGTTGATTTCGACAAGTTTTGCTGCAGAAAGCAAACAAATAAAAACTTGGCAACCAACACTTTTTGAAACTGAGAATCCGAATTTCGATGCGGACAAAAGTCGTACGAACGGTAAAATTTTCGTATTGGATAGAGACACCAACGCCAACGGCGTAATTGACATTGATGATTTACAATGGCAATATCTTGAAGGTGATGGCGATTTTCGCAGCGATGAGGTGAAACGGCTTCGTGATGAGTCTGACATTATTGTAACCAATCCACCATTTTCGTTGTTCCGTGAGTTTATGGCTTGGATAGTAGAAGCCCAAAAGAAGTTTTTAATTATTGGTAGCATAAATAGTGTAACATACAAAGAAATCTTTCCACTGTTTAAAGACAATAAAATATGGGCAGGTACTCGGTTTAATAAAAGAGTTAATGGTGATAATATGACATTTATGGTTCCAGACAGTTATCCAATGACAGGAACAGAACTATATGAAAAAGATGGAAAGAAATATATTAGTGTTGCTGGCACTGCTTGGTTTACCAATATTGACCATGGTCGTCGTCACCAGCCATTGCAATTGATGTCAATGGAAGACAATATAAAATTCAGCAAACATAAAGAAGTAAAAGGCAATGGCTATCCCAAATATGACAATTATGATGCCATTGAAGTGCCATTTACGGATGCGATTCCTTCTGATTATGACGGAATGATGGCAGTGCCTATCAGTTTTCTTGATAAATACTGCCCAGAACAATTTGAAATACTGGGTGTTACGCAAAGAAATGATGATCCATATAAGTTGAAAAAATATAGTGTAGAGCAATATAAAAATGCTAATGACTTAAATGCTCGAGGAGTTATTATGGTAGATGGGAAACCTAAATCAATGTATGCCCGCATTCTCATCCGCAAAAAAAATAACAATTAAAAATCAGAGATATGAAAACCACATTACGCACCGACATTACCATTGCTGAGATTTGCAAAGGTTTTGTTTACAATGAGTTAGAAGCAAAAGGCCTGTATGGACTATCGGGCAAACTCACAATTCAGCCTGAGTATCAGCGCAATTACATCTATGCCGATGGCAAAAAAGATGTGGCTGTGATTGAAAGTGTCTTGAAAAGTTATCCGCTTGGACTCATATATTTTAATCAGGTGGGCGAAGATAAGTACGAAGTGCTTGATGGACAGCAGCGTATAACAAGTATCGGACGGTTTGTGACTGGTAAATTCCCAGTTGTAATTAACGATAAGCCAATCTATTACGGCGATAATATGGACGCAAACTTAAAACGTCTGATTGATGAAACAAGGCTTACAATTTATATCTGTGAGGGAGAAGAAACCGAAATTAAAGAATGGTTTAAAACGATAAACATTGCAGGTGTACCACTTAACAATCAGGAGTTGCTTAACGCTCTATATAGTGGGCCGTTTGTAACAGCCGCAAAGGCGGAGTTCAGCAATTCGGCCAACGCTAATGTGCAAAAATGGAAACACTTTGTTCCTGGAGCAGTTGAGCGTCAGGCATTTTTGCAGTGTGCACTCGATTGGGTAAGCTGTGGCGACATTGAAGATTATATGGCACGGCATCGCGGTGACAAACAAATCGATGAATTAAAGCGTTATTTTACGAGTGTTATCGACTGGATTTCAGCAACATTCAAGAATACCGAATCCGAGATGTGCGGACTTGAATGGGGACGGCTTTATGAAACATACCACAACACGCCATACGACCCCGACAAATTATGGGCACGTGTGCAGGAACTTTATGCCGACTCGTACGTGAAATGCCGCAAAGGTATTTTCGAGTATGTTTTGGGCGGCGAAGTTGATAAACGCCTATTGGAAATACGCATTTTCCAGCCAGATGTCATCAAAAGCGTTTACGCCAAGCAAACCGCAGAAGCCAAAGAAAAGGGCATAAGCAATTGCCCGCTTTGCGCATTATCTGATACCAATAACAAAACAAAAATCTGGTTGCAAAAAGAAATGGATGCCGACCACGTTACAGCCTGGAGTCGCGGTGGCGCAACCGACATCAGCAACTGTCAGATGCTCTGCAAAACGCACAATCGTGCAAAGGGAAACAGGTGATGAAATTTCTTAGCCGATTCCATCGGGTTCAACCTGAAAAATATTTCGGTTAAAATCGGGTGGAATCGGTTAGAGATAAAAATCATCTTCTTGAATATTTCCAGCCCAAAAACTTTTTCATTTTTTCTTTGCGCGAAAGCAATTTATCACTAAAATTGCACCGTTTTCAAAAAGGCGCGGATAGTTCTATCCAAACGAAATCACTTCTTATTTGTGAAATCCTTTTCGAACATTATTTGAAATTGTGTAATCACTATTTTACAAATCATTTTTTTATGAATCATGATTATTTGTCGCTGAGCAAAATGCTTCTTCCCGATTTGCGCCTTATTGGTAAAGAGTTGGGAATGAAGAGAGTGGAAATTCTCAGAAAGCAGGAACTCATTAGCAAAATTCTTGAAGCACAAGGTGCAAGCGCACCGAAAAAAGACGACGGACAGGCAGCAGAAGATGCAGAACGCCAGCCGCGCAAACGCGCACGTTTGGGCGCGCGCGTGCAGCGTGTGATGGGGGTGTCGCTCAATGCTGATAACGAAGCAACATCGGAGCAGTATGAGAAAAACGGCGAACAGCCGCAACGCGTGGCAGCACGTCCGTACGACAGAAGAATGGTTGACAACGACATGCCTGCCGACCGCACACCGAAACAAGACACCAATAATTATATGCGTCAGAAAGCGACGCCCGAATTCGATTTCGGTCAGCGTCCAGCACCTGCGGCATCAACCGATTCTGCAGAGAAACGTACCACGGCTGAGACTGAGCATACCGATTATCGCCAGAACAACAACCAGCAGCGATTTGTCAAACACGGCTATCAGAACAACCATCAGAACGGACATCAAAATCAGCCGCAGACAACTCAGCCGCAGGCTCAGCAACGTGAGACTGAAGACAAAACAAAATATGAGTTCGACCAGTTGATTACCGCCACAGGCGTGCTGGAACTGATGCAGGACGGCTATGGATTCCTGCGCTCGTCGGACTACAACTATCTGAACTCGCCCGACGACGTTTATGTGAGCCAGTCGCAGATTAAACTGTTCGGTTTGAAGACGGGCGACACAGTGACAGGCACCATCCGTCCGCCGAAAGAAGGCGAGAAGTACTTCCCGCTCATCAAGGTTGAGACCATCAACGGCTGCACACCCGACAGCATCCGCGACCGTGTGCCGTTCGACTTCCTGACACCGCTCTTCCCTGAGGAGAAGTTCGACCTTACAAGCCATCCGCAATGCTCAATATCGACACGTGTTGTCGATATGTTCTCGCCGATAGGCAAGGGACAGCGCGGTTTGATTGTGGCTCAGCCGAAGACTGGTAAAACCGTATTGCTCAAAGAGATAGCAAACGCAATCGCATACAATCACCCAGAGGTTTACCTTATCGTTTTGCTCATCGACGAGCGCCCTGAGGAGGTTACCGATATGGCCCGTAGCGTGAACGGCGAGGTTATCGCATCAACATTCGACGAGCCAGCCGAAAAACACGTGAAAGTGTCGTCAATCGTGCTCGAAAAGGCCAAACGCCTTGTTGAGTGCGGTCACGATGTGGTTATCCTGCTCGACTCTATAACCCGTCTGGCACGTGCCTACAACACGGTTTCGCCCGCATCTGGCAAGGTGCTTTCGGGTGGTGTGGATGCCAACGCGCTGCACAAGCCGAAACGCTTCTTCGGCGCAGCCCGCAACATCGAGAACGGCGGTTCGCTCACCATCCTGGCAACAGCCCTGACCGAGACTGGCTCAAAGATGGACGAGGTTATCTTCGAGGAGTTCAAGGGAACAGGCAATATGGAGTTGCAACTCGACCGCAAACTGTCGAACAAGCGCATCTATCCTGCTGTCGACATCAACTTGAGCAGCACTCGCCGCGACGACCTGCTTGTGGACAAGGACACGCTCAGCCGTATGTGGGTGCTGCGTAACCACTTGTCGGATATGAACTCGGTTGAGGCTATGCAGTTCCTTCGCGACCGCCTGGCCAGAACGCGCAACAACGAGGAGTTTTTCATCTCGATGAATTCATAACAAAACAGCATTTGAACAGAGCCGCATCATCCGTGCGGCTCTTTCATTATATTATAGGTATAAAGGAAAAATCTGGCAATCATCGGTTATAATGGTCTAAAGTGCTTATTTATATCGATTTACAACATTGATTCAACAACAATTGCGAGCAAAGTAATTTTGTTTCGCTTTTTTAAAAAAACCGATATATTTGCGTGCTTTAAGCAAAAACCAGCCTTGCTGGATAAAGAGTAATGAAAATCAAATAACTATTTAAAAATGCAGAATAAAGGAGCTATTAGATTTGTTGCTATCGCACTCGTTTTAGTGTGCCTGTATCAATTGTTTTTTACAGTAGTAACAACGCGTGAAGAGAAGAAGGCCACAACATTCGCAACTGAGGCCGACGGTAATTTGAACCTTGTCAAGTACAACAACTATCTTGACTCTTTGGCGAGTGTTCCAGTTTATAACTTCTTCTTCCTGAAGGATTTCACTTATCGTGAATGCAAAGAGCGTGAGATTAACCTTGGTCTTGACCTGAAGGGCGGTATGAACGTCATTCTTGAGGTGAGCGTGGTTGATGTCATCAAGTCGCTGTCGAACTACAGCACCGACCCCACTTTCCTTCAGGCTATTGAGGATGCCAAAGCGGCTCAGAAAGCCGAAGGCGGACAGACCAACTTCGTAACATTGTTTGGTCAGTGTTTCGAAAAGATTGACCCCAATGCCAAACTGGCAGCCATTTTCAACACAACAGTGCTGAAAGACAAGGTCAACTTCAACTCGACAAACTCAGACGTGCTGAACGTTTTGCGTGACGAGACTGAGGCTGCAATTGCCAATTCGTTCCAAATCCTTCGCACCCGTATCGACCGTTTCGGCGTTGCTCAGCCAAACATCCAGCGTTTGGGCAACACAGGCCGCATCTTGGTTGAGTTGCCTGGTATCAAAGACTCTGAGCGTGTCCGCAAACTGTTGCAGGGAACCGCTAATCTTGAGTTCTGGGAGACTTTTGATAACACTGAGGTTCAGCAATATCTGGCTGAGGCCAATGCCAAAATCAAGGAAATCAACGATTTGAAAGCCGCTGAAAATGGTGGCGCAGCAGCCG
Organism: Salinivirgaceae bacterium; assembly: GCA_016284875.1. Classification (GTDB taxonomy): domain Bacteria; phylum Bacteroidota; class Bacteroidia; order Bacteroidales; family SZUA-534; genus RUG13583. The sequence continues at coordinate 8,631 of JAEEPS010000060.1, forward strand.
AAGCAACTACCGAAGAGCAGAAAACTGAGGCTTCTGCTGAGTCTAACTCTTTGATTGATAAACTTGCTGCCGACACAACAGCAACTGACGCTGCTGCTGAGGACGTTGCGAAAAATTATCCGTTGTATTCAGTTTTGAATCCTTACTACACACAAGACGGCCGTCTTCGTCAAGGTGCTGCAGTTGGTTTTGCTCACTTCAAGGATACAGCCGCAGTCAACGCAATGTTGAACGAGCCGCTTGTTAAGGCTCTGTTCCCGCGCAACCTGAAACTTCTGTGGAGTGTTAAGGCATTCGACGAGGGTGGCAACTACTTCGAACTGATTGCCATCAAGGTTACAAGCCGCGACGGCCAACCTGCTCTTTCGGGCGACGTTGTGACTGACGCTTCTGACGAGTACGCACAAGGTCGTGGCGTTTCAGAGGTTTCAATGAGTATGAACGCTGAAGGCGCTCGCAAATGGGCCCGCATCACCAAAGAGAACATCGGCAAGAGCGTTGCCATCGTTCTTGACAACTATGTTTACAGTTACCCGACCGTTCAATCAGAAATCAAGGGTGGCCGCTCGTCAATCACTGGTAACTTCACCGTTGCTGAGGCAAAAGACTTGGCCAACATCCTGAAATCTGGTAAGATGCCTGCACCTGCACGCATTGAGCAGGAGACCATCGTTGGTCCGTCACTTGGTCAGGAGTCAATCAACAAAGGATTCATTTCGTTCGTAATCGCATTCGTTCTGGTGCTGGTTTATATGCTGTTCTACTATCGTACAGGTGGTATGGCCGCAAACGTTGCCCTGCTCTTGAACGTGTTCTTCATCTTCGGAGTGCTTGCATCGCTGGGCGCTGTGCTGACACTGTCAGGTATCGCAGGTATCGTGCTGACACTTGGTATGGCGGTCGACTCTAACGTGCTTATCTACGAGCGTATCAAAGAGGAACTTGCTTCGGGCAAGGGTATCAAACTTGCAGTGAAAGACGGTTACTCGAACGCATATTCAGCAATTCTCGACTCGAACATCACAACCTTGCTGACCGCACTTGTTCTCGGCAAGTTCGGCGAAGGTCCAATCCATGGTTTCGCTGTAACTTTGAGCATTGGTATCTTGGCATCGTTGTTCACTTCGATATTTGTTACCCGCTTGATTTTTGAGCGCATGCTTGCAAAAGATAAAACGCCGTCGTTTGCAACGGCTGCCACAGCACGTGCATTCAAAGGCATCAACTTCAACTTCATCGGTGCCCGCAAGATTTGCTACATCATTTCTGGTACAGTCCTGTTGGCAGGTATCATCTCGCTCTGCACTCGCAGTCTTGACTTTGGTGTTGATTTCACTGGTGGCCGCACCTACGTGGTTCGTTTCGACAAACCAGTGAACACCGTTGAAATCCAGAATGCAATTGCCGACAAGATTGGCCAGACCGCTGAGGTTAAGACCTACGGTGGAAATGAGCAGGTTAAGATTACAACCAAATATCTGTTCGCCGCTGGTCAGGAGGCTACTGAGGCTGATATTGCAGAGGCAGCACAATACACAAAAGAGCAACCGTCAGTTGACGATGTTGTTGAGGTTAAGTTCTACCTGGCATTGAAGGACAAATTCCTGCCTGAGGGAACAACCTACGAGGCATTCAAGAACGACTACCGCATGAGTTCGGAGAAAGTGGGCGCCACAATCGCTGAGGACATCAAGTCGTCGGCTGCACTGGCCATCACATTCTCGCTGATAGTCATCTTCCTTTACATCGCCTTCCGTTTCCGCAAATGGCAGTTCGGTGTGGGCAGTTTGGTGGCATTGGTTCACGATACTCTGTTCGTATTCTCGATGTACTCGCTGCTCTACAGCATAATGCCGTTCTCAATGTCGATTGACCAATCGTTCATCGCCGCAATCCTGACGGTGGTTGGTTACTCAATCAACGACACCGTGGTTGTGTTCGACCGTATCCGTGAGTATATGGCAACACAGTCGAAACGCAGCCTTGCAGATGTGATGAACGGTGCCGTCAACAGCACATTGGCTCGTACCATCAACACTTCGGTAACCACATTGCTCGTGTTGATAACCATCTTCATCTTCGGTGGCGAGGTTATCCGCGGATTCATCTTCGCAATGATGATTGGTATCGCAGTTGGTACTTACTCTTCACTGTTCGTGGCAACGCCAATCACCTACGATTTGCTCAACCGCGCATCGAAGAAGGAAGAAGAGGCTAAATAAGAATTCATTATCAAATGAAATATCAGCAAGGCTGCCGTTTGGCGGCCTTGTTTTGTTTTATACTTTTATGGCCGAAAACAAAATCGAATCTGATGATTAGCATTTCTGACATTCACAAATCGTACGGCGAGGTTGAGGTTCTGAAGGGCATCAGCCTTGAGGTGGCAAAGGGCGAGATTGTCTCGATAGTTGGCAAGAGCGGTGCGGGCAAAACCACGCTGCTGCAGATTGTGGGCACGCTTCTGCGCCCCGACAGCGGCAAGGTTGTGATTGGCGGTGTTGATGTTACCGCCTTGTCAGAGAATGAGTTATCGCGGTTCCGCAACCGCAATCTTGGATTCGTTTTTCAAGGTCACCAGTTGCTGCCAGAGTTCACGGCAGTTGAGAATGTGATGATTCCAGCCCTGATTGGCAACTCTACCCGCAAACAATGTGAGGCAAAAGCCATCGAACTGCTCGAATATCTGAATCTTGGCCACCGTCTGAACCATAAACCGCGAGAGATGTCGGGTGGCGAGCAGCAGCGTGTTGCAGTGGCCCGTGCGCTGATTAACGGCCCCGAAGTGATTCTTGCCGATGAGCCGTCGGGCAATCTCGACACAATGAACAAAGAGGAACTGCACCGTCTGTTCTTCGATTTGCGCGACAAGTTCAACCAGACCTTCGTCATCGTCACCCACGATATGAGCCTGGCCAAAATGTCGGACCGCACCATCACAATGCAGGATGGGCGAATTAGTTGCTAGGTGTTGGGTGTTAGGCATTAGTTAATTACGAATTCTGAATTACGAATTACGATTCACCAGTTCACCGATTATCCGATTCACCAAATCTTATTGTCTGAAGTCTGTTGTCCGAAGTCTGAAGTCCCAAGTTTATTTGCTTCGGAATAAATGCACGTACCCTTTGCGGCGGAATTTTTCGTCGTTCCAGCCTTCAGCGTAGATGGTGTAGAAATAGACGCCTGCGGGTGCGTCGCCAAAGCCGAAGGTCTTGCCGTCCCAACCTTCCCAACTGCCGTCGTTGTCTTCGTAACTGTAGATTCTTACGCCCCAACGGTCGTAAATCTTGATTTCGAAGTGGCGGATTGATTTCGGCATTGTCTCGTCAGTGAATTTGAACACTGGGTTGGCGCCGCCAGGAGTGAAGGCATTCGGGATGTCAGGATTCTTGGCGATAAACGACGAATCGACGTTGATGTATTCTTCTTTCAGCAGACGGTCGATGCATTGGTGCTGCTCGCCGTCGATGATGTAGACGGGGCCTTTCACCATCAGTGCCACATCGTAGCCGCATTTCTCGTTAGGTCTTCTGTACAGAATCGAGTCGGGCAAATACTGCGTTGTGACGGTGTCTGTCATCAGCGAGTCGGCTTCCACAACGCGCTGGTCGATAGGCTTATAGAAATACCACGTCCACTCGATGGCATTTTCCGAACTGTCGATAAACTGCACGAGCAATGGCGCTTGACCGCTGCTATCGGATTCTTCTTTGGGCACAAAACTGCGGCTGGCTGCGAATTTGGCTTTCACGGCTTTCAGATAGACGTTGCCGTCGCCGTTGTCGTCGCCTTCTTCAATCTCGAGTTTTTTTGTGCGGCTCTCACCGTGCGAATCTTCAACCGTCAGTTTGTAAACTGTTGGTTTTGTGGGCGCTTCGAAAACAGGATTCTTCACCGACGGAATTGTTGCGCCTTGCGGCGTGGCTTCCCATCGGTATTTCATAAACTTCACGTTATCACTGAAATAGGTCAGGGGTTTGCCGCTCACACGGTCGTAGTATTCAAATTCTTCGTCATAGGCCATCGATGTGTGTAGTTCCATCAGTTCGCAGGTGGAGTTGTAGACGTTTATGGCGCTAACATTGAATTCGTTCTGGAAAACCCATGCGTAAAATGCTGTGTCCCATGTATTTTGACTGTTGCTGATGGCCACCATGTAGCCGCCTTGCGTGCAGTTGTCTTTTGTCGATTCGGCCACGCCAGTTTCAGTTTTCAGTGCGATGTCGAATTTCGATGTCCGCTCGTTGTAACTGAACCAACTGAAAGTCAGGTTCGTACTGTCGGGCACCGATGCTGTCAGTGTGCCAGTGGTGTTGAATCCGCGCGGGTCGGAGTAGTAGACGAAAATCGGGTCGTTGGCAATCGAGTCAGTTTTGTAGGTGGTGGTGGCGGACCTGCTGGCATTGGCCGTTATTTGTGCGAAAGCACTGCCGCCCCAAAGAATCAGGCCGACGAGTAGCAAAATTGATGGTCCGCGTTTTGTCATCTTGATAAAAATCTGTCGATAGCAATAACTCAAAAATCGAGCGCAATATTATATAAAATTAGGCAAATCGTGCGATTTGCCGTTTTGTTAAAAACTATGTCGCCGACATTCCGTTTCTCTCAACTTTTTTGCGGTAATTTGCCGACGATTGATACAGAAAAATGCAGAACTATCTCGACCAACTCAACGATGTGCAGCGAGCCGCAGTGCAGGCCACGCAAGGCCCGTGCCTGATTGTGGCGGGTGCTGGTTCGGGCAAGACGCGCGTGCTAACCTACCGCATTGCCCACTTGCTTGCCAACGGCGTAAAACCGTGGAACATTCTTGCGCTGACGTTCACCAACAAGGCCGCGCGCGAGATGCAGTCGCGTATCGAGTCGCTGGTTGGTGGCTCTGACGCGCAGTCGCTTGTCATGGGCACGTTCCATTCCATCTTCAGTCATATTCTGCGCATGGAGAGCGCTTGTCTTGGTTTCCCTTCGTCGTACACCATCTACGACACCACCGATTCGAAAAGCCTTATCAAGTCCATTATCAAGGAGATGCGTCTCGATGACAAGGTTTACAAGCCCAATCACATTGCCAACCGCATATCGATGGCGAAAAATAATCTGGTCACGCCCGACACCTACAAGGCCAGCACCGAACTAATGGCTACCGACAATGCCAACCGTATGCCGTTAATCGCCACAATATATGAACGTTACGTGGCGCGCTGCCGTCAAGCGTCGGCAATGGATTTCGACGATTTGCTGCTTAATACAAACATCCTTTTCCGCGACAATCCTGCTGTGCTCGACAAGTATCAGCAGCGGTTCAAATATATTTTGGTCGATGAGTATCAAGATACAAATTATGCTCAATACTTGATAATCAAGAAATTGGCGCAGCAGCATCAGAATATCTGCGTGGTGGGCGACGATGCTCAAAGCATCTACTCGTTCCGCGGCGCCAAAATTGAGAACATTCTGAATTTCCGAAACGACTATCCGCAGTGCCGATTGTTCAAACTTGAGCAGAACTATCGCTCGACGCAGAACATTGTTTCGGCGGCTAACAGTCTGATTAAGAAGAATGAACATCAGATTCCGAAAGATGTTTTTTCAGAAAAGGACGAAGGCGACCCTGTGCGTGTCATGGCCGCAATGACCGATATTGAAGAGAGTTACAACGTGGTGGGCGATATTTTCGCCAAAATTGCCAACAATCATTGCCACTACAACGATTTCGCCATCTTGTACCGCACCAACGCGCAGAGTCGAACCTTTGAAGAAGCCTTGCGCAAACGCAATTTCCCGTATAAGATTTACGGCGGACAGTCGTTCTACCAACGCAAGGAAGTGAAGGACGCCATCGCTTATATGCGCTTGATTGTCAATAATAACGATGACGAAGCACTGCGCCGTGTCATCAACTATCCCGCACGCGGAATCGGCGAGACCACGGTTGAGAAAATCAGCGCGACAGCCAACGCCAACAATTGCAGCATGTGGACTGTTGCGACCAATCCAGAGTTGTTGGCAGTGGCGGGTCTCAATCGCGGAACGGTTGCCAAAGTTGCAGGGTTCACCGAACTGATTTGCAAATTCATTCCGATGCTCGACAAAGTTGACGCTTACGATATGGCTCGTGAAATTATTGATACCGTGGGGATTAAGAACGAATATCAAAATTCTGACGACCCCGATGACCGCAGCCGTCTTGAAAATATCGAAGAACTCTTGCGCGGCATAAGTGATTATGTGGCAGCCAATTATAAAGAAGGCGAGAGTCCGCGTCTGGTCGGATTCCTTGAAAACGTGGCGCTCATTACCGATCAGGACAATCGCAAGACCGAAAGCATGGACAGCATCACGTTGATGACCATTCATTCGGCCAAAGGTTTGGAGTTCCCGTATGTATATATAGTAGGTGTGGAGGAAGGTTTGTTCCCGTCGTCAATGTCGGTTTACAGTCAGCACGAGTTGGAGGAGGAGCGGCGCTTGTTTTACGTTGCGCTCACGCGGGCCATGCAGCAGGTTACAGTTTCCTATTGCCGCAGTCGAGCCAAATACGGCGGCGCTCGGGAGCAGGTGACGCCGAGCCGCTTCATCAAAGACATCGACCCGCAATATATGACTGTGGTTTCGGGTGCGGTTGGTGGTGCGCAGCGTGCAACATTCGGTTCATCATCGTTTGTCTCATCATCGTTCGGGCAGACAAAAATTCCGACAGGAGCATCGTTCGCCGCACAGCGCCGCTTGCAACAGTTGCGCGGACAATCTAGCCAGCAGTCAGGCATTCAGCCTTCGTCCATCGACAGCATACGGCCAGGAGTTACCGTGCTGCACCAACAGTTCGGGCAAGGCAAAGTTCTGCGCATGGATGGCAATGCCGACAGCCGCGCGGCCATAATTTTCTTCCCGAAAGCAGGCGAGAAAAAACTGCTGCTGAAGTTTGCCAAATTGCAGGTGGTGGAGTAGGTGCGTTTTTCGGATAGCCGACGGTTCTCGTTATCGGTTAACTGATTCACCATATATTGTTCATAATGCGTAAAAAACTTAGTGCCATATATGCAAATTTTTCTTTCCTTTGTGATTTGTGAAGAAACAACTATTTATTAATATGTTTATGAAGAAGTTTACTATGCTGATTGTGTGCCTCTTGTCCCTTGGCATTCAATTGGTTAGTGCACAAAACAAGACCTTGACAGGTACAGTTATCTCTTCGGAGGACAACCAACCTCTGCCAGGTGTCAATGTTATTGTGAAAGGGACTACTATGGGAACAATTACCGATTTCGATGGTAATTTCAGTTTAAGTGTTCCTGCTGATGCTGAAACCCTGGTATTCTCGTTCATGGGAATGCAGACACAGGAAGTGGCAATTGGTACAACAACAAAATTCAACGTCACTCTTGATCCAGAGTCGATCGGTATGGACGAAGTTGTGGTTGTGGCCTATGGTACAGCAAAGAAATCATCGTTCACAGGTTCTGCATCGCAGGTTAAGGGTGCCGAACTCGAGAAGATGAAAGTGTCAGACGTGTCGAAAGCCTTGGAAGGAAAGGTTGCTGGCGTTCAGTCGTCGAGCAGCAGTGGTACTCCAGGTTCATCGGCAAAGATTCTGATCCGTGGTATTGGCTCAATCTCAGCAAGCCAGAACCCGTTGATTGTGGTTGATGGTGTTCCTTACGAGGGCTCGTTGAACTCAATTTCGCAACAGGATATTGAATCATATACCATTTTGAAGGATGCGGCAGCCAACTCAATGTATGGTGCCCGCGGTTCAAACGGTGTTATCATCATCACAACCAAGAAAGGAAAGAGCGGCAAACCTCAAATCAATGCTGAAGCCAACTTGGGATTCAATGCTCGCGGCGTTGGTAATTACGATGTAATCACTGATCCAGGCGATTACTACGAAATGATGTTTGAGTCGTATCGTAATAGTTTGGCTGGTAAAATGGGATATATTACCGCAAGCGAATATGCCGCAAAGGATGCTAAGCATAATTTCATCGATGAAAAAATGGGCGGATTCAACATTTACAAAGGTGTTGATAAAGCCGATGTTATCGACCCAGAGACAGGCAAACTTACAAGCCAGGCCAAAGCGGCAAGTAAGAAATGGAACGACAGTTGGCTTGAAGACCCATTCAAAATTCGTTTGCGCCAGGAGTACAACGCCAATGTAAGTGGTGGTGGCGAGGTTACAAACGCCTATCTGTCAATTTCTTATCTTGATGATAACGGCTACGTTGAAAATTCAGGATTTAAACGTGCCGCTACACGTTTGAAGGTTGAGCATAAATTGGGCAGCAACATACGTGTTGAGGGCAATGTGGCATACGCTAAGACCGATCAAAGTGTATTCTCTGATCAAGTTAAAAACAACTATAGCAACTTGTTCATGTTCTCTCAAAATGTTGGACCGGTTTACCCGATTTACAAATACGATGAGGAAGGTAATGTTGTCAGAAAGAACACTGGCGAGAAAGAGTATGAGTATATGACTCCATATGCAGCCAATTCGAACCCGATGGCGCAACTTCAAGCCAGTATCAATAAAGTCACAATTGACAACATGACATCGAGAGGCTTGTTTGAAGTGAAATTCCTTAAGGATTTCAAATTCACAACTAATATCGCTTACGACTTGTTTGTTGCAAATGTTACTTATTTTCAGACTCCTATAGGTGGTGATGCTGCCGATGTAGGTGGACGTAGTTACAAGGAGTCACAACGCTATGGAGCACTGAATGCTAACCAGTTGCTCGACTACAGCCATGATTTCGGATTGCACAATGTGAAAGTTCTTTTGGGACATGAAATTAAGAAGGACGTTGTTAACGATATGGAGGGTGAGATGACAAACTTTGTCAACCCCAAAAATCCGGAATTTGCCAATGCATCGAAATATCAGAATTTGACTTCAGCATCGTCTGAGTCAACGCTTGAAGGCTTTATGTCGCGTGTCGAGTATAACTACAACGACCGTTATTATCTGACCGCAAGTATTCGTCGTGATGCAAGTTCACAGTTCCATCCCGATTCGCGTTGGGGTACGTTCTGGGCCGTCGGTGGTGCATGGCGTATTAAGGAAGAAAACTTCATGCGTGACATTGAACAAATCAACAGTTTGAAATTAAAGGCAAGTTACGGAACACAAGGTAACAACAACTTGGGTCTTGCCAAGGTTTACGAAGATTTGTATGAAATAGAACGTGTCAACGGTGAACCAGCTTTGACCAAAGTGTTACGTGGTAATCCTGACTTGACTTGGGAAAAATCAGTCAATTTCAATGCTGGATTTGAATCACGGTTCTATGACAGATTCGATTTGAATGTCGATTTCTTCATTAAGGAAACAAGAGATATGATCTATCAGCACCCGCTGCCGTCATCGGAAGGAAATCCAAGTTACACTTGGAAGAACGAGATGAACATGAAGAACACTGGTGTTGAAATTGAAGCAATCGTTGATATCTACAACAAAAACGATATCAAGTGGGATGTTACTATCAACGGAATGACCTATAAGAACAAACTTACCAAGTTGGCCGATGGTAAACCTGATTCAGGATATCAGGCCGGCAGTTACTGGCGCAAGAAGGGTGGTTCGCTCTACGACTGGTATGCAGTTAAATACGCCGGTGTTGACCCAACTAATGGTAAAGCACAATATTGGAAAGTTGATCCGGAAACTGGTGAGCAGACTAAAGTCTACACTAATTCAGATGCCACTTATCAAGAAATCGGTAAATCGGCAATTCCTGATTGGGCGGGCGGTATATCAACGAGCGTTGAAGCTTACGGTTTTGATTTAAGCATCTCGACTGCCTATCAGATTGGCGGCTGGGTATGGGATTCATTCTATCAGAATCTTATGAATGCAGGCTACAATGGTGAGAACTTCCATAAAGATATGTTCAACCGTTGGACACCAGGTCACACCGATACAGACGTTCCTGCTTTGAGTTTCGGTGACCGTGATGCGAACGCATCTTGCGACCGTTGGCTGACAAAGGCTTCGTATTTCAGCATCAAGAATGTTACCTTGGGCTATTCTCTGCCAAGTTCTTTGCTCGAGAAGTACAAAATTGAAAAGATCCGTTTCTATATAACAGGCGACAACATCTGGCTGTTCTCGAAACGCAAAGGATTGGATCCGCGTCAATCATTCTCTGGCGCGACAGGTTATGTGTACTCTGCTTTGAGCACATATTCTGCAGGTGTTAAAATAACATTCTAATAGGAAGATTTAAAACTTAAAGAAATGAAACTTAAAAGAATATCAACAATAGCACTTGGGGTTGTCGCTGCTGTCGCCATGAACTCATGCAGCGAGAAATTCCTTGACGGAGAAATAACAGCCCAACTCGATGCCGGAACGGCAGCGTCATTATTGGAGTCGGATCCAAATGCCTTGACATCATACCTGAATGGTATATGGGCATTTATGGTGTCGTATAATGTAACGGGCAGCGATTCACATGATGATTTTTCGTACATGTCAGTCCTGCATTCGACCGATGTGATGGGTGAAGACATAACTTTTCACAATTTCCACTATTTCGGTTATGATTATCAACTAGATAACCGCCTAGCACGTTATCGCCGTACATTCGTTAACTGGCTGACATTCTACACTATGATAGAAAAAGCCAACGAGATTCTTGATCTTTTCACCGAAGAACCTACAACTGTAGATGCTAAAGGTATTATGGGACAAGCCTATGCCGTTCGTGGAATGTCGTATTATTATCTGATACAGCTTTATCAGCAATATCTGAAAAGTGCCGACGAATTTGATTACAACGCACCAGGAGTTCCTTTGCGTTACAGCAAATCGGAGAATTTGAGCGATGAAGAGAGAATCGAGCGAATTGGCCGTAACACAGTGAAAATGGTGTTCGATCAGATTGAAAGCGATCTGACAAAAGCGGTTGATTTGTTGGGCGCAGGTTATGAGCGTCCAGATAATGCAAGTTGCAAAGACTTCATTGATGTGAATGTGGCTAATGGTCTTTTGGCACGTTACTATCTGATGTCTCAGCAGTGGCAGAAAGCCGCTGACGCAGCAGCCGCAGCGCGCGACGGATATGAAATCATGGACGAGAAAGGTCTGAAAGACGGTTTCATCGACATCAACAACGTAGAGTGGATGTGGGGATTTGACCAGAGTTCAGAAACTTCGACAAGTTTTGCATCATTTTTCTCTCACATGAGCAACCTGGCTCCAGGATATGCAGGTCTTGACTATTCAGGACATAGCATTTCTGACTGGTTATATAATCAGATGAGTGATACTGACTTGCGTAAGAAAAACTGGTTCAACGACGCTACTGGGTCATTGTATCAGAATAAGAGCCTTCCTGGTGCGTCAATGCCATATTCAATTTTGAAATTCGGTGGTGACGGCAACTGGGAAATGGATTATCTCTACATGAGAGCATCGGAAATGGTCCTGATTGAAGCTGAAGCATACGCTCATCTTGGCGATGGCGCCAAAGCTGCCACAGTTCTGAAAGAGTTGATGGCAAAACGCGATCCAGCATGGAACAAATCATCAGTGACAGTAAGAGACGTGTGGATTCAGCGCCGTATCGAACTCATCGGCGAAGGTTTTGCTTATTTCGACCTGAAGCGTCTGTATGAAGGAATTCAACGTTCGAATTGCGGAAACCATTTGGATGGTTGCGTACTTGACGTGGCAGCTGGTGATCCATTGTGGACATACCAGATCCCGTACCGTGAGATTCAGGAGAATGATGAAATCTCAGAGAAGGACCAAAATAAATAATAACTTAAAAACACGTATCTGATGAAAAAGCATATTTTTTCTATGGCAATGGCATCAGTAGTTGCACTTGCCTTTATAGGGTGCGAAGACTTGGTTAAAGACGACATTGACGCAAAATATAATCGTGATGTGACAGTGTCGGCACCCGAGTGCGCGGATGTTAATTATGTATCTGCGACAATATCTTATACAATCGATGGAGATACTGCTGGACTGGCTGCCAAATATTGTGGTGTTTTGGTCTCGGAAACTGAAGATTTCTCTGATATTGTTGAATGCAATATCAAGCCAGGTGAAGAAAAGAACATTTGGCTTTTTGAGAACACCAATTATTTCGCTAAATCCTATTTTGTTGTAGGCACAGAAATTCGCTATGGTGGTGTAACCCAATTTAAAACCACCCAAGCATCAGAGTTCAAAGACAAATTCTTGTTAGGCACATATACCGCTTATGACGATGGAAA